>JAKEHD010000050.1 GCA_022615215.1 Blastocatellia bacterium | reverse complement strand
CTAGCCTCCCTACAACATTGTCATATCCGACGACCGACCCTCGCCTAACCCATTGATTCCAGGCTCAGAGGGAAATCTACTCCCAACCCCGGAAGCATCGCACGACCCTCGCCATTATTACGGACCTTGCGATATTGCTTTCCCCATAGGGGGATAGGGTCAGCTACTTCCAACCGATCGATTTCGGGGCTAATCCTCCCATTCACTTTCGTTCCGGCCTACACCCTCCCTGTCTACGCTTCGCAGGGCGTGTTACCACACCACCACGCAAGACTCGGTACACGGCTGCTGGCTAGGCTTTACCGCGGTAGCCATCTCAGGCTACTGAACTCTATGCGCTTTCAAGGCGCAACCCCGCACAGATCCCGGCGTGCGGAATTACCGCACCGGGCTCTTGCCTCAGGTGTTGACGCACAGGCGTTCGGCAGGGTAAGGATGCAGGATTCGGGGTTGCGGTAGCCACTGCCGCGCCAGCTCGTACATCCGTGTCCAAGTGATACGATGACGTTGGCTGCGCCGCCGCAACGTACGGCACCAAGAGCGGAGGATGCCCTCACGAAACACACGGAGGAGACTGCTGTTCCGCGGTACCGCGAAATAACGGTAGTACCCGAGCAACACCGCTCTCAGCCAGGTCCCTTGGCTTTGGATGGGTAGACACATGCGCTTCCTCAAGGTCTGCTTCACCTCGTGGAGTTTCCTGCGTAACCGACTGGCAACGGTCTTTCGCCGCACCGTAAACTTGCCCTTCCGTGTCTTGCCGCACATGTGCGTGAAGCTGAGAAAGTCAAACGTCTCCGGTTTCCCCTCGCCCAGAGGTCGAGACCTCGCGCGAACGTCTCCTCCGCAAGCCTCATCTTCCCACCCACCCGCCTCGAGTTGGCGACATGGAGGAAGACGTAACCCTCGAGCTGCAAACAGAAAAGCTCTTCGGGTCGGCATTGAAGCACTTTCATACATTCGCTCTCCGCATTCATCCCTTGAACATTAGCGATGGCGCGTATGGCGACCAGTTGCTTGGGCGTAACGAGGTCGGCCATGGTCTTCGCTATAGGCTCGCGGGGAAATGACGGCCGGGACGGTTCGCTCTCTACAGGCTTTCTTTCGGAATCGCCTTCATCTTCCTTCCGGTAAAGCTCGCGAGCGATGCCGAATTTGACGGCCGCTCGCTTGAGCGCGTCGTGTTCTGCTTTCTTGATCCCTACTTCATCGTAAGCCGAGCCGGTGCCGATTCCCTGTCGCGTCACTCCCTTTATAGTTATTGAAACCGTGACCGCGACGAAATCGCCTATCTGTTTCACATCATTCACCTGATGCGACCAATCAGGACATATACGGTCGAGCAAGTCCGCAACCGTGTGCCACTCGACATAATCGACTTCGTGCTCTCGCCCTGCGTGGTCTCGCCAACCGACTCTCTGTCTCACAAGTTCCGGCGAAACGGCCGTTGAGAGCTTTTTGAGCACCCCCGCGAACGGGGCCGAGGAGTCTTCGCTATAGGCTTCTTTCTCTTCTCGGTCATCAACCGAATATTCGCCGGTTCGGGCCTCATCATGGGCAGCCTCTTTACCCGTCGCTTCATTGGGAGGGCTGAGGTGAAATTTCACGGCAAGAATATGCTCGCACCGAAAGCGAGGATCATCGGCAGCGCGATTTTCAAACTCAGGGCAATTGCATCGCACGCGCCCTTCCTCATCGCGCCAGATTCGGAATGTCTCTTTCTTGATTCCGGGGGACAAAACATTGAACCCATCATAATCGCGCTCGATCAACCCCATGGCCGCTATCGCCCTGGCCCTGTTGATGAGCAATTTTGAATCTTCGATTGCTGCGCTCATACCTAATCTCCTTCTTAAACTGAATCGGGTCTGACCTTCGACAAGTAAAAAGGCAAAGAGGGAATCGTCTTTTTACTTTCGCCTTGCTTTAACCGCTGCCCGCCTTTTCAAAACGGGTAAGCACTGTCGCGGCCTGCATCGACTCCAGCGCGTAATCCGTCAGCTTGAAAAATCGGGTCGGCCTCTGAATGATATTCAGCCGGCTCCTCTCTCACTTCCAACTGCGCCGACCAGAACTCGTAGCCTTTCCACCCCTCAAGTTCCATCGCATCAGTGGTCAAAGTGCTCTCAAATCTTTCTTCCATCACTATCATCCTCCTTGTGTTTCATACGTGAAACATTGTACAATGTTCAGTGATTTGTTGCAAGTGTAAAATAAAGTGTTGCTCGCAACACGCATTTTATGTTATACAGAAGGCCGATGGTTGAAGGAGGTGCTGATATTTATGGGAGAGTCTGCATTAAACATTGTCGAATTGGGAGAGTACGTGAAACGCAAGAGGCAAGATGAAAAGCTTTCGCTCAGGGAGGTGGCGACCAGGATTCAGGTAAGCGCCTCGACGCTTTCGCGTATTGAGAATGGAATAGGGATACCCGACAGCGCAACGCTTGCGCGACTGGCCGCCTGGCTCGGCATACCGCTCGAACGCCTCATGCGCGGGTCATTTTTAGGCGAAGGCGCTGAGAGGATATCGGCAGAGCCTGTGATGGAGCCTGTTATATACTATCCCACTGAGTCTACGCCGAACATCGTCGAGGCCCATCTGAGGGCGGACAGGAATCTGAAGCCCGATATGGCAAAGGCTCTGGCTGAATTGTTCCGCGTTGCGTACGCGCAGTTTTCCAACAAGCAGACCGATCAAAATGGCTGAAGGCAACAGGCAGCAGGCCGAATCCATTGACGAGATGTTACCTCCCACGGCGAAGCGCCGGGTACACGAGCGGATTGCGCTCAAAATCCGCGAGTTCGCGGGCGTACCCGTTGACCAGCCGCTCAATCCCTGGAAGCTCGCTCCTTATGTAAAGATTCGTGTGATGAACCTCAAAGAGGTCGAAGGGCTTTCAGAGGAGACCCGCAAGGTACTGCTCGGCGACAGCGGCAAGGGCTGGTCGGGCGGAGCGACGCGACCCCTGCCTGACGGGTCGCGCCTGGTTTTTCTCAACCCCAATCATAGCTGGGAGCGGCAGGCAGCGACTCTCATGGAAGAGATTTGTCACGTCATGTTGGGACATTCTCCGACACGACTCATGCTTCACGAAGAGACGGACGAGGCGCTGCACTTCCGCAATTTCGATGAGAACCAGGAAGAAGTGGCTTATGCGGTGGGCGCAGCCGCCCTCGTTCCTTACTTCACTCTTAAACACGCAGTGAGAGCGGGGCTGTCGGCCGATAAAATCGCCGGGCGGTTGGCTGTGAGCCGCGAACTGGTCGAGTATCGAATAAAGGTTTGCCGCCTGTGGTCCGAATACAAGCAGCGAGGCAAAATGTCGAGCTAACGGAGAAGGCCGAATATCGTTCCGCGCCAAGTGCGCACTCGCAAACACGCTCCCGCACCTGTTAATCTATTTCGTCACGCGCCGTGGGCTTGCCGCTTTGCATATCAGGAAACGGAAGAAGGGAAATATCAGGTGACAGAGAAAATACTCGTAGTTGATGACAACGACGATACTCGCAAGATGATGGCCCGACTGCTCGAACTCGAATCTTTCGCAGTAGTCACGGCCGCAGACGGACGAGCCGGGCTGCAAATGGCGGCATCCGAATGCCCTGACCTTATAATCACAGACATAAACCTGCCTGAACTCAGCGGCATCGAGATGATCAAGGCGCTACGCCGGCAGCCGGAGTTTGGCGATGTGCCGATAATGGCTCTTACGGCTTATGGCAGCAACATAGCATCGGAGGCTCTGGAAGCCGGGGCCGATTGTGCCGAGACCAAACCCATAGAGATTGATTCGCTCATAGGAAGTATCCAAAAATTACTGGCCGGGTCGAACCCCGATGGCAACCCCTTTGACTCCTGAAGGCCGGGCATTAATTCACCCCTCCGATAAATCTCGCCTGCGAAGAAGATGCTTCACAAGCTCCAAACGAAAAGATTCTATTGGCCTGAAAGCGATATGGCGGCTCCCTGCGATTTTTAGTTGCAGAGGCCGCCATCATAATCTATGGGTGTTGATGACCGGTTCGGGCGAGGCTACTTTAGCACCTGTGCGAATATCTCTCCGGGAAGGCTGCCGGTGATTTTGACGTCGACGTCCGTCGCAGTAACCGTCACGGTCTTGAGCGCATCCACGATCACCGAAGTTTTGGGGTCGTTGGATGATCCGAGAAAGCCTTTGGCCATTGCGAGCAGTCCGCCAAGCTGATTGGCTATCGCCTGGGCATGCTCTGCCGTATCGTTACGCAGCGTGGCGTTGACATCTATGCCGGAGGTGATATTCACAGATCCGAATATCAATTTGATCGAAGAAAAATCGGGCAGCGGCATTTCATTCGATTGGAGGGCGCCGGTCATTCCGGGCGTCATCACGAGCGCAAAACGAATGGCGGCAGGCGAGGTCTCTGCCAGAGCGCCCGCAAGTTTTTCATTTCGGGCTATGCTGGGTCTCTCACCATTGCGCGTCTCAACCGCAGCGCGCACGCCCGCGTTGTTGCCGAAGACTATGGTGGCCGCGTCGAAAAACGCAAATGAAACGTCCTCTCCGGAATCAGGTCCGGCCTTGTCGCTCTTGACCCGTGTCACATGGTAAAGGTCTACGCCCTTGTAGTTTTCAGAGGTGAGTTTTATCTTTGCATCTGCGCGCAGGCGTGAAAGCATGTCAGGTTGATTGAAGACGCCCGTAACAGCGCCCGTGATATTTTTGAAGCCCGAAGCGGGAAATGCCAAAGCAACGGTCTGCACGTCCTCGATTCTGAGTCCCAGGTCTCCGATTTCGGACTGCACTTTTTCGATAGCTTCCCTGGCCTTCTCCTGGGTAGAAAGCGTAGTCCAGAGATTGCTCGTGGTGACGCTCCGAACATCGACGATGACCGCGCCGCTGCCGTCAGGCAACAACGATAGCAGTTCGCTGCCGACCTGGGTCGCGGGACGGGCCGAAGACCATCCGATTCCTGCGCCGACGGCGAGCGCAAGTACTATTGCTGCAAAAGCGATTCTTTTCATAACGACTTCCTTTCTTATCTTCTTTGTCATCTCCACCAATAAAATGTATTCATTCAATAAATGTATTCATTCTGCCGACGCTCTCGATTTATGTAACATCGGGAATGCGATCAATAGCTCTCTGATTATAAGCCTAAATCCGTCCGGCTGAAACCTGTTTTTGACGATGCTCACCTGTGTAGAACGTCAATCCCCGACCGGAGGTTTACTCGAATTGGAATTTTTTCTCGCATACTTTGGAATCAGCCTCGTTACGGGTTGCTCCTTTGCCGACGACCTCTTATGCATGTTATCGTCCCGAATACGTTTTATTGCCATGTCCAAAAAGAGTAGAGCGAACAAAATCTCCCGCGCGCGAAGAGCTTCTCCCATCTCGGCCGCGCCTGCCGCCCCTATTGCGGAAAGGCCTGCAAATAACGATTCGACTCAACACGCCTGGCCTGCGCGGTGGCGGAAAATCTATGTTTCGGTTCCCGCGTTGCTGGCGCTGCTCGCCTCAATCAATACGCTCTGGAACGGTTTTGCCACTGATGACCATCAGCAAATTCTAAACAACGAATTCATCAAAAAAATCGGCAACCTGCCGCTCGCCTTCACAACGAGCGTCTGGTCTTTCGCCACAAGCGATATAGCTTTCGCTATAGACTCCTACTATCGCCCGGTCTTCAATGTTTTACTGACGATCAATTACGCGCTGTTCGGCACATCGGCCTGGGGATGGCATCTCGTCAATGTCCTGATACACACGGCTGTGACGCTGCTCGTTTTCGTGATTTTCAAAGAACTGACCGGCCGGAAATGGCTCGCAGTCATCGCAGCAAGCCTGTTTGCGGTCCATCCGACACACGCGGAGTCAATAGCCTGGGTCTCGGGCGTGACCGATCCCCTTACATCGCTCTTTTTTCTGTCAGCCTTCTACTTCTATATACGATTTCGAGAGCGCGGCCGCAAGGGTTTTATGGCCGTAGCTTCAGGTCTATACTTTCTCGCTTTGCTCGGCAAAGAGACCGCACTGACGCTGCCGATACTTGTTGCATACTCTGAGTTTTTTTATTTCAAAGAGTCCGCAGCGTTCAAGCAAAGGATGGCTCGCATTCTGACTTTTGCTTTTTGGTTCGCGGTGCCGACAGCTATTTACTTCCTCATGCGTTACCAGGCGCTCGGCGGCATACTCTTCGGCAGCAGCCCGCGTTATCCCCTCGGCCCGGCGCTTGCCACAGTGCCGCTGGCGATGACGAAATATCTCGCGCTGATGCTGATCCCTTCGGGCTATAGCTATCAGCACTACACCGATTTTATCGAGACCTTTGCGAGCTTATGGTTTATCGCGCCCCTTGCGTTTCTTATAGTTTTGGCTGGAGGTATAGCCGCGATCCGGTCACGGGTGCTGCGGTTTGCAGCCGTGTGGTTCGTGGTGACGCTCGCGCCGGCGCTCGCCGTCCTGCGCCAGTTCGACCCGGAATACCTGGTTCAGGAGCGATATCTCTATCTGCCGTCGATGGGATTTTGTCTCGCAGTCGCGCTCGGCGTTCGATGGCTCGCAGCGCGAAAAATTTTTGCCGCGAGCGGAGGCGTCGCGGCATACGCAATCACCGTAGTTATATTAATCGTGTGGGGCGCGATATACATGACGCAAAATCGCGTATGGCAGGACACTATCACCGTTTATAAGAACTCCGTAGCCGGAGACCCCGACTCGCCTGTGGCCCATACTTCTCTCGCAATCTCTTATTACAATGCGGGCAGGCCGCGAGAGGCCGAGCAAGAAGCCCTGACCGCGCTCGCGCTCGATTCCGAGTGCGCTTATGCATACCTCCACCTGAGCTACTTCGCGCACAGGTCCGGGAATCTCGACAAAGCCATCGAATACCTTGAGCGCGGCGCGGCGGCGATCCCCGAAGGGCATATCACGCGGCATAATCTGGCGACCATCAATCTCAACCTCGGCCTGCTCTACGCGGAGCGGAAAGATATGGACCGCGCGGAAAAAACCTTGCTCCGCTCGATAGAAATATGGCCGCGAGCGGTCGGCTATTATCATACGGGCCAGTTCTATTTCAATCAGGGCCGCTTCGAAGATGCGAGAGAGATGTTCGAGCAGACGCTCCGCCGCGTTCCTTCCCGGTTCGCGATGATTCATCTAAGGCTCGGCCAGGTATACGAACTCCTCGGACGGCGAGAGCAGGCGCGGGCCTCATATCAAAAGTATCTTGAGTTCGCTCCTCCCAATGCCGCAGACCGCGCACAGGTGATGAACCGGCTGTCGCAACTGTGATGGAGCGATGATATGATGATCGATAAGATTCAATATCAATGTGATGACTGATCGAGAGTCGGCTATAATCACTTGCGCTGCAAAATACTATAAGGGCGCGGAGGGTGATGTGATAAACTCTATTGGAGTCGTCGGAGCAGGAACGATGGGCAACGGCATCGCGCAGGTCGCTGCGCGCGCAGGTCTCGCAGTGGTGATGCGCGACCTCACGGACGAGTTCCTCAAGCGCGGTCTTTCAACTATAGAAAAGAGTCTCCAACGCGATGTTGACAAACAGAGATTGCCCCCTGAAGCGAAAGAGGAGATCATATCGCGCATCAAGCCTACTAAGGAGATGGCGGATCTGGGCGACGCGGATTTCGTCGTTGAAGCAGTGAGCGAAGACCTTGCGATCAAGACCGGTTTATTTCGAGAGCTTGACCGCATTGTGAGACCGGAAGTGATACTGGCAAGCAACACGAGTTCGATCTCCATCACCAAACTCGCCGCCGTCACGTCGCGGCCCGAACGTTTCATAGGCATGCATTTCATGAATCCCGTACCCGTGATGAAACTGGTCGAGATAATACGCGGCGCGGCCACAACGGATGAAACTTACGCGACGACGCGCGAGCTTGCCGAGGTGATGGGGAAAACCGCCGTCGAGGTAAACGACGCGCCGGGCTTCGTGTCGAACCGGGTGCTTATGCCGATGATAAACGAAGCGATCTTCGCCCTGTATGAAGGGGTCGGCTCGGCCGAAGCCATAGATGAGATAATGAAGCTCGGCATGAATCACCCGATGGGACCGCTCCAACTCGCCGATTTCATAGGGCTGGATGTTTGCCTTGCAATAATGAATGTGTTATATGATGGCTTCAACGACTCCAAGTATCGGCCGTGCCCGTTGCTCAAAAAATATGTCGACGCCGGTTGGCTCGGCCGCAAAACCGGGAAAGGGTTCTATGAATACTAACGAGGTCAGTGGTCAGTGGTCAGTGGTCAGCGTCTAAGAAGTAAAGAAAGCTTTAGAAGAAAGACATCTTTAGCGTTCCTGCCGGTCACTGGTCGCTTACACTCGGCCGCTGTGTAGGTGGCTTTATAAACCGATGATATTCTGTCAAAAATGCACTCATCCCAATCCATACAACCGCGAAACGTGCTCTGCCTGCGGAACCAGGTTGATGCTCATAACCAACACGCGGACTGCTGCGGCCTACGGCGGGGTCGAAAGCCTGCTCAGGCCCACTATCGAAGAGCACTTTCTTGAGCGCATCAGCGCGCTCGAAACTTCGCTCCAGCAGGCGCACGAAAGGCTTGAGATAATGCTCGACCTGGTTCATCGCCAGGCGACGAGCGGTCTCTACGATCACGCGAGGCTCGAAGCGCTGGTCGAGCATCTCTCAGAGCGCGGCGCGGTTGAAGACGGCACGCTCGAAACGCTCTGGCGGGACCGCGTGGCCGAACACTATGAAGGGACCAGCGAGCAGGAGAGGTTCGAGCAGAGGCTTGAGCGCATGCTCATGGCTTTCAGCGGCGAAAACTTCGACCTCTTCACTCGCCTGCTCGATACGGGGGCCGACCTCTTCGCGGAAGGCAACTGCAAAAAAGGGATTCGCTATTTCGAGAAGGCCCTCCTTCTCGACCCGTCGAATGCGGTGCTGGCCTTCTTCATAGGCGAGCACTTCTTCCGCATCAACAAACCTGTGCTTGCCCGCGCATACCTTGAACGCGCGGTTGAGAGGCAGCCCGAAAATTATCTGGCTATGTCTATGCTCGGCGTCATCTGCGGAGACGACGGCGACCTCATGTCGGCCAAGCGGTATCTGAATCGCGCGCTGAAGATCAGGAAAAACTCCTTCACCGCGCACTATGTGCTGGGGCGAATACTCGTGAGCGAGGGGAAGTTGCGCGAAGCCCTGACGCACCTCAAACGCGCGCTCGCACTCAAGCCCACGCCTGAGATGTACTACCTCGTGGGCCGCGCATATCTCGAATATGGCAGAACGGAGATCGCCGTGCGCCACCTTCGCCGCTGCATAGAACTGGACCCGAAATTCGATGCGGCGCTCTATCATCTCGGCCTGATCTACTTCAAGCAGGATGATCTCCTTATGGCCCGCGAACACTTCCAGGCGGCTTACGAGATCAATCCCCGCGAGCCGCGCTACCGAGTCGCCCTGCGCGCGCGCAAAGCGGGTCAACTCGCTCCCCTGCCCGTGTTCGGGCGTGCCGCCGTCTCAAGCCGCAAGGTGGTCACAAGCGGCGATGTGCGATTGATCGAGCTTCTACGCAGCGACCTGCTCGATTCTCAGCCTGCCGGTAATGATTTGAGGAAAGATCAAAAGCGGGAATAAACCTGGAAAAAAGCAAAAGGCAAAAGCGATGAAACCGATTCACTCACTTTTGCCTTTTTGTCTCTTGCTCGCTGTCAATGGGCCGTAGCGCTTTCGTGAGAGCGACTGCCGTTAGGAAGGACCGACACGCTGCGCGATGAAGTTTCGAAAGCCGCGCTGGTGTCTATTATGAGGCTGTAAATGTCGAATCCCAACGAGTCGAGGTAAGTGGCCAGATCGTCGCTCGATGAAATATAGAGTACCGGCTCGTGCCCGTAGTAGTCCGTGATCTCAAGGAGCCGTTCGATAACCTCTATGGGGGAAAACGTTCTTGCCGGATCTCTGAAGCTAGCCATCTTAACCTCCTTTCAGTTTTTTAATACGCAACAGCATCTCAAATAGTTTTGTGTAGCCGCTTGCGTGAGATGCCCTCGCTACCAGCGAAGTTGTTCAACTCAGCGCATCAAAATTTACAACCGCGCGATTCCTTCACCTTAAATCTGAGAACGAATCGATTCGGGCAACTTGCGCGGGATATTGCCTGACGAGAAAAGGGCTGCTTGGGGGAAGGAGAAATTCTATCGGAGAGAATTAACGAAAAATTAAAAGGCCGACGGGGTTGTCGGCCTTTTAATTCAAAAGCTGCGATATATCTACTCAATCAGTCGCCTTTGCCAGATGCCTTTGCACCGGAGCCTGTATCGGACGAAGACGCGCTTTCAGAATTTTTTTCAGAAGCTTTGTCTCCCTTATCTGCGCTTATGGTCGAGGAATTGCGCGAATAGTCGGTCATATACCAGCCGGAACCTTTGAGTTGGAAGCTTGTGCGCGAGATGATCTTCTCCAACTTTCCTCGGCATTCCCGACACCTCTTGAGCGGCGCATCGCCGACCTTTTGCATCACCTCAAGGTGGGAGCCACATTTTTCACAAACATATTCATATATGGGCATAACTCGCGTTACCTCCAATTCCAAAATGATTTCAACGCCGCAATATTAACACGGCCCGCAAACCGCTTCAAGATACCCCTCTTGACTGCGAACCCTTGCTGCTTTTAGATTTTATCTGTGCAGGCCGCAACTCAAGCGTATGCCCGCGCATCTTGACCGTACTTTCATACTTTCGGAGACGAGACCGTGCCTGTTCGTGCTTGTTTCGATTCGGTTCAAATAAAAGAAGTGCATGCGGCGCGTGAGCAGGCGGCGTGGTTGATAACCGATTACTATCGCGTCGCCCCGCGCGAATGGCAGAAGATGCCCTACGAGGTGAAGACTCTGCGCGCGCTCGACAGGTCCGAAATAACAGACTCGGCGCTGGCGCAGACCCTCTGTTACGGCGTCAGGCGCGAGGTCGGCACGCTCATCCTCGAAGAAGGCGACCTCTATCGGATATGCCTTCAGGACCATCGCATACTCGATGCCGCGCAAAGAACCCGCACCGAGTTGAAAGCGATGCTCACCTACGTGCTCACTCACGAACTGGTGCATGTAGTCAGATTCGGCCAGAGGATGCAGGCGATAGACCTCGCTCACGAGCTTCGTCCGCATGAAGAATCGAAGGTCGAAAAGACCACCCGGTCCATACTTGCGAAAACCGTCGACCCGGAGATAGAACGGATCCTGTCGAGCAATTTCACCGCCTTTCATTAATCACCATGCTTTTCGGAACCACTCTGACCCGCCCGCTCGCCCGATGGCCGTCGGTTTGAGGGGCAAGGTTTTCAGCGCTGCCCGGCTATCCGCGCAATATATGGCCGCACGATTACACGCCTATGCAGCTATCAAGCCCCGCGCCCGGCGTGTACGCCATAAGCGCCACAAACCTTCAGGGCGCTCTGTTCGTAAACTGCGATCTGTACGGCTGGTTCCGTTTAAGAGAACCGGACGTTGTCATAGGCCACTCTATTTTTATCTATAAGCACAAGGTGAGGTAGATTCACCGAGCGGCGACGCTCTCTAAACCGTTTCTAAAAAGCTTATAAATAATCACGAGGCTGTAGATTCTTCAACTCGTATTCCAAGCCCTCATCCGGTTTCCATTTCGCCGTGTTTTTTAGATGGACTTCCATACACTTTTGGTCATATAATCTCCGACCGGCGTAACACTCGATGCCCCTAATACTGGATCCGGCTCGATGGTGTGCATAACAAAATGCCGGGCAAATATCAGCGTCATCCCGTATCGCCTGTCCGTGTTAGATTTGAACTTCAAAACCATTCGCGTACTCAGGAGGAATATAATGAAACCAACCGATTCGCTCGAACGCAACGGCAAAACAGAAGCCCCGGAAGAGTTGCCGCCTTCACCTGCGAGGCGCAAGTTCCTGGGAACCATGACTACAGCGGCTGTCGCCGCAGGCACTATAGGGCTTCAGCCCTTGCTGGGATCGAAGAGCACTGAAGCGCAAGCCCAGTTCCAGGGGGTTCCGCCGGGATACGCCCGTCGCCTCCGCGCAGCTCAGATTCGCCACCAGGCGGCCTCCATAGTTGGAAACACTGCTCTGCTTCCCCATCCCAACAACGGAGACGAAACATCGCTTCCCAACCGCATCGGCAGCTACTCGAAAGGACTGCCGCATAACAACCTCGGCGAGGTCAACGCCGCCGCCTACGCAACGCTCCTCAACGCGGTTACGAAGGGCCGCCCCGTAGACTTCGCAAACATCACCATAGGGCTTGGCAACAAGCTCGTCAATCCCCAGTCCGGGCTTGCCTTCGAGATGGAGGGCGCAGACCCGCACGCGCTCGTTATACCGCCCGCGCCCGCCTTCAGCAGCGCCGAAGAGGCCGGAGAGATAGCCGAAGATTACTGGATGGCTCTTCTGCGCGATGTGAACTTCCTGGACTACGATACGAATCCGCTCGCCATGGCCGCAGCCGCCGACCTTTCGGCGATGTCGAATTTCAAAGGCCCAAAGTCCGGCGGGCTGGTCACTACGGGGACGCTCTTTAGAGGGCTGACGCCCGGAGACCTCGTCGGTCCATACATATCTCAATTCCTGTGGCAGGACACTCCTTACGGCTCAGAGTTCGTCGAACGCCGCATGCGCACGAGGACGGCGGGCGTCGATTATATGACGGACTACACGGAATGGCTCGCCATTCAAAACGGATTCGTGCCGGGAGAAGGCACTTATGACCCGACCCGGCGCTACATTCGCAACGGGCGCGACATGAGCGAGTGGGTGCATGTCGACGTGCTGTTTCAGGCGTACTTCAACGCCTTTCTCATCCTGAACAACATAGGAGCGCCGGTCGATCAGGGCAACCCTTACAACACATCCGCCAATCAGATAGGGTTCGGCACCTTCGGCGGTCCCTACATGGCGAGCGTGCTCTGCGCGGTCGCGCGCCCCGCGCTCAAGGCCCAGTGGTATCAGAAGTGGTTCGTACACAGAAGGCTTCGCCCCGAAGTCTTCGCAGGGCGGATACATAACGATATGATTGGCGCGGCCAACTATCCTATTCACTCGGACATTCTGAACTCGCCTGTTCTGGATGAAGTGTTTGATGCAAACGGCACGTACCTCTTGCCTATGGCCTTCCCCGAAGGAAGCCCTACGCATCCTGCCTACGGCGCGGGGCACTCAACGGTCGCGGGCGCGTGCGTGACCGCGTTGAAGGCGTTCTTCGACGAATCGTTCGTCATTCCCAATCCCGTTCAAGCATCTGCCGACGGGCTTACGCTTGAGCCGTTTGCAGGCCCCGCGCTGACGGTCGGGGGGGAATTGAACAAACTGGCTTCGAACATCAGTATAGGCCGCGACATCGCCGGAGTTCACTGGCGTTCGGACGGAACCGAATCGCTCAAGCTCGGCGAAGCAGTTGCAATTGCAGTGCTGAGAGACGAGAAGCTCTGCTTCAACGAACAGTTCGCCGGATACTCGCTCACCAAATTCGACGGCACGACCGTGACGATTTGATGAGCTTTGGTTTCGGGCCATCTAAGCGCATTTTGAAGGAAGAAGGCTTCAAAAGTATGAGGGATGAAGGATGGAAGGCGGAGTGAATGCGGCCTCCGCCTTTCAAAGAGTCACTTCTCATCGAAAGCCATCAAGGGGCGACACTCGTTGGTCGCCTCTTGATACTTTCGAAGCCGAACTTCACTGCAAGCCGGTTTTGCTCTATTCTATAATTTCGGCGGTTCGAGGCGCGATCATCGGAAGAATGCATGAATACCGGTAGCGATATAGTGCCAGGCAATAGCTCATTGGACGTTGCGGCTTATCTCAATCGCATCGACTATAGCGGCCCGCTCGCTCCCACCATCGATACTCTGCGGGCGCTGCACAGGGCGCATCACCTTGCAGTCCCGTTCGAGAATCTCGACATACATCTCGGACGAGAGATTTCGCTCGACCAATGCGTGCTCTTCGACAAAATAGTGAGAAGACGACGCGGCGGCTTCTGTTACGAAATGAACGGGCTATTTGCGGCATTGCTCAAGAGGTTAGGCTTCGATGTCACGATGCTTTCGGCCAGAGTCATGAGTCAGGATGGGAGCTTCGGCCCTGAGTTCGATCACATGGCCTTGATGGTGCGACTCGAAGACAAGAAAGAAATCTTTATGCGATGGCTGGCCGACGTGGGATTCGGCGACTCCTTCCGCGAACCTCTACGCTTGGACGAAGAAGGCGAGCAAGTCGAAGAGCTATTCGCTTACCGCATCATTCACAAGGGCGAAAAGCTCATATTGCAGAGGCGCGAATATAGATCGAGCTGGGCCGATCAGTATGTCTTCACCCTACAGCCGCGAAGCATTGATGATTACGCCGCGATGTGTCGCTATCATCAAACTTCGCCCGAATCGCCTTTCACTCGAAAGCGTATATGCTCGCTCGCAACAACGGACGGACGTGTCTCTTTGAGCGACATGCGATTGATCGTCACAAAGGGGAGCGAGCGGCAAGAGAAAGAGCTTGAGAGCGCCGAGCAGTACTCCGCCGCTTTGCGAAAATATTTTCGTATGCAGATAGATGTCGAAAAGCTGTCAGACCAGAGAGCAACGCCATCAGGGCAGTGGCCGCGAATCGATCATCACTAGATTTGCAATGACTCAATCGCAAAAGCGAAGCGAAACAGTAGCGTCACCAAGATCGTCCGACATCTCTTATGCTTGAACGAACAGCCGGATTGAAACAGAAATTTCACGACCTTTACCATAGCGAAGCGCGCATATTTCGCGCGCCGGGGCGCGTCAACCTCATAGGAGAGCATACCGATTACAACGACGGCTTCGTCATGCCCGCCGCGATAGATTTATATACATGTGTTGCCATAGCGCCGCGCGATGACCGCAAGCTACTGATTCACTCCGCGAACTACTCCGAAAGCAGAGAGTTCTCTCTGGACGACCCCGACCCGCTCCCTATCAATCATTGGAGCGATTACCCGCGCGGAGTGGCTCTGGCGCTTGAGCAGAGAGGTTATCGACTGCGAGGCGCAGACTTACTCATCAAAGGAGATGTGCCGATAGGCGGGGGACTCAGTTCGTCGGCGTCCGTCGAAGTCGCAACGTGCCTTGCGATGGTGGAAACCTCTGGTCTTTCGATTGATCGAACAGAGATAGCCAGAATATGCCAGAGCGCCGAGAACGATTTCGTCGGAATGCGTTGCGGCATCATGGACCAGTTCATATCGTGCTGCGGGCGCGCGGGCCACGCAATGGTGCTCGACTGCCGCTCGCTCGATTATCGCCTGCTGCCGCTGCCTGAAGAAGTGAAGCTGATCATCTGTAACACTATGGTCAAACACGAACTGGCCGACAGCCAGTACAACGCTCGCCGCCAGGAGTGCGCGACGGGAGCAGGCCATCTGGCGCGACGGCTCTCTGGCGTGCGCTCTTTGCGCGATGTGACTATGGATGATCTCAAACGTTATAGCGGCGACCTCAGCGACACTGTTTACAGGCGATGCCGTCACGTTGTCAGCGAAAACGCTCGCGTTACACGGGCAGCGGAGGCGCTCGGTGGAGGCGACCTCAACGAGTTCGGCCGTTTGATGGCCGCTTCGCACCTGAGCCTTCGAGACGATTACGAAGTCAGTTGCGCCGAACTCGATTTAATGGTCGAACTGGCCAGCAAGGTCGAAGGAGTTTATGGCGCTCGCATGACAGGCGGCGGATTCGGCGGCTGCACGATCAATCTGGTCGAAGCCGGGCGCATAGAAGAGTTCGAGCGCACGATCAGGCAAGGCTATAAAGAGACAATGGGTCGTATGCCCGATATTTATACCTGCGTGGCCGCCTGTGGCGCTGAAGAGATATTGAGCGGATAAAATAAATCGTCCCTATCGAGTGGGATTTTCAGCCATCCGCGATAAAAAATATGCCTGCCTGCGGACATAAATTTAAATGAGTATGGCACAATAGAAACAACGATTTAGAAGGATATCCCTCCCCCATACCTCGCCCGGAGCGGTTTTAGACTCCGATTCCCGCTTGACCGGAGGCGAAACTTAGGGAAAAATCTAAGGCAAGTTAGCGGTCATGAGAAAATGATTGGCCACAGGCGGATGAAAATAAGTCCGATCTACATTAATAAAATCATCCAGGTCTTATTTTCCTCAAGCAGCCCTCATGCCGCGTTTTGGGGATCTTCGATGCTATGAAAATGTTTTCATAGTAAAACGGCTTTTAGGCATCAGAGCAATAATTATTACGGTTTTCAGTAGTGGAACGACTGTCGAGGGCCCAGGTGCCTCAAAATAGATCAATAATAAGGAGGAACCGGTATGCAGGTTTTAGAATTCGATGTTGACGCGCTCGTTTCCGCCCTGCCAGGTACGAAATACAGAGCATATACCCTGAAAAATTTCAGGCAGACTCTTCAGATAGAAAGGCTTTCGGAAGAGCAGAAATTCGAAATAGAAGTGGTCGGCCACGTACTCCCCTTCAGGACCAACAATTACGTAGTTGAAGAATTAATAGACTGGAACCGTGTCCCGAACGATCCGATCTTCGTGCTGACCTTTCCCCAAAAGGATATGTTACAATCCCATCACTTCGACGAGATGGCAGCAGTTCTAAAAAGCGGAACCGACAAACAGAAGATAAAAGAGGTGGCAAATAAGATTCGCTGGCAATTGAATCCTCACCCCGCAGGGCAGATGACTCATAACATGCCTTCGCTTGAGGGTGAGAAACTCACAGGCATGCAGCATAAATACAAAGAGACTGTACTCTTTTTCCCAAGCGAAGGGCAGACCTGCCATGCTTACTGCACGTTCTGTTTCCGCTGGCCTCAGTTCGTAGGAATGGACGGATTGAAATTCGCCATGCGCGAAACCGAACGCCTGATCGATTATCTGGTCGAGCACCGTGAAGTCTCTGACGTTTTATTCACGGGCGGCGACCCGCTCATTATGAAGACGAAGACGCTCTCGGCTTATATAGACACTCTTCTGGAAGCTGACCTTCCCAACCTGAAGACCATAAGAATAGGCACGAAAGCCCTCGGATACTGGCCTTACAGATTTTTGCTGGACCGCGACGCGGACGAATTGTTGGAGTTGTTCGAAAGGGTGGTTCTACGAGGCAAGCACCTCGCCATGATGGCACATTTCAACCACCCGCGAGAATTACAAACCGAAGCTGTGAAGGAGGCCATAGCGAGGATTCAGTCGACAGGGGCGATCATTCGCACTCAATCGCCTGTGATGGCAAATATCAACGACAAACCGGAAATCTGGGAGCGTATGTGGAAAGAGCAGGTCCGTTTGGGCTGCGTGCCTTATTACATGTTCCTGGCAAGGGATACGGGCGCTCAACATTACTTCAGCGTCCCGCTCGCTAAAGCATGCGAGATATTCCGCAAAGCGTATCAGAAGGTGAGCGGGCTTGCGCGCACGGTTCGCGGGCCGAGCATGTCGGCAGACCCCGGAAAGGTGCAGGTACTGGGCGTGAGCGAAGTCAACGGAGAAAAGGTTCTGGCCCTCCAATTCCTGCAAGCGAGGCAGCCCGACTGGGTGCTGAGGCCGTTCTTTGCCAGGTACGACCCCGAAGCCGTATGGCTCGACGACCTTGAACCGGCATTCGGAGCCGAGCGCTTTTTCTTCGAAAGATAATCGGTTTTCAGCCCTCAGCTATCAGCTTTCAGACTGAAGACCGACGACCACTAACACTGATGGCTGATGGCTGAAGACCGATAGCTGATCTTGCTTTGATTCCATAGATGTAAGGAAATCTTCCTTGCGCAGACTCGGACTCTATCTCGGTCGTTTGCCCGGATTCGACAAGCGAGGTCTCGACCGTGCCGAGCTCATCGAATGCGTCCGCGCGGCCGACCTCTGCGGCTACGATTCTTTCTGGATGCCCGAAGCCTGGGAACGTGAAGCATTCACTGTGCTTGCTGAACTCGCAACCCGAACCGAGCGAATAGGTCTGGCAACGGGCATCATAAATGTTTTCAGCCGCAGCCCCGCTCTCATAGCCATGAGCGCTGCAACCATCGACGAGATTTCAGGCGGACGTTTTCGCCTCGGACTCGGCACGAGCGGCGCGCGAGTGATCGAAGATTTTCATGGACTGACTTACAGCAAACCGCTCACGCGACTCAAAGAGACGGTTCAAATAATTCGCGCGCTGCTTGCAGGCGAGCAATTGGATTTCAAAGGCGATTGCTTCTCGCTCAATCGCTTCAAACTCGGATTCAAACCTCTGCGCGCAGACATTCCCATCTACATCGCAGCCCTCACTCCGAGGAGCCTCGATCAGCTAGGCCGCATAGCCGACGGATGGCTTCCGACCCACTGGCCGCGCGCTCGCATCGCAGACGGCATCGCGGAGATTCACGCGGGCGCTGAAAGCGAAGGACGCGACGTTAGGAGAATCGAGATAGCGCCTTTCGTGAATGTAGTCGTGTCAGAGAATTCAGACGAAGCCCGCGCCCGTGCTCGGCTACCGCTTGCTTACTACATCGGCGGGATGGGCGATTATTATCATGCTTCGCTCAGCCGTCTGGGATTTGCCGCCGAAGCCGATTCCGTGCGCAAATCGTGGCGCGAAGGCCGCATCAAAAACGCGCTGCGCGCAGTGACCGATGAGATGATCGACGCTACAGCTATCTGCGGCCCGTTGGAAGTATGCCGCGCCCGGCTCGACCGGATGTATGAACTCGGCGCGACTCTCCCGCTCGTGCCGATTCCGTCCGAAGGCACGACCGCAGAAAAATGCCGAATGATCGAATCGCTCATTGAATAAACGACAACAACCTGCTATTACAAATTTGCGGATTCTTCTATCGGGAAGATATGTTATGATAGCGCAAGCCGCCCGGCGGCAAGGGCAGTCGAGCGCCAAACTCATCGGCCTCGTAGAAGAGTATAAGGCCGGACCTTTTTGTTGCTCGTTTCGCACAGAGCGCGCAAACCCAACGAGGCTTGTCTGTGACGGCGGGCAACTTTGGTTGTGACGGGCGTCACAGCGAGGCGCGCGGTTCCCCCATAAACTGAAATCGCTATTGATGTAAGAAGAGATTCGCATGAATAAAGAAACGATCAAAGCCACAGCCTGGGGCCTGTCGGTCGCTCTCGTTGTAGCCGCATTGATATTGGCAGGGTCGCGCAATCTATCTCACTTCGATGCCGCGCTCGTCGGATACACCTTCGCTGTTCTATTTGCAGCATTCGCCATCACCTATCGCTATGCTATGTGGTTACAGCGCCCGCCGACTGCAATCTACTGGAAGCGAGGCTGGCAGGTTTTCTTCCGCCCCCGGCATCTCGCACTGAATATCGTCAACTGGTTCAAGCGAGTCACGAGCGAGTTCGTCCTCAATGCGTTCATCTTTCGGCGCGGCAGGGCGCGCGGCGGCGCTCACTCTTTGATTATGTGGGGATGCGTGATCGCTACGGCCATCACCTTTCCGCTGACTTTCGGCTGGATACATTTCGAAACTCTGCCGGGCGATCTGACCTGGTATCGCGCTTACGTCTTCGGATTTCCGGCCTTCTCATTTCCTCTGGAATCGTGGATGGCTTTTCTGATTTTTCATGGACTCGTGTGGGCATCCTTTCTGGTCATCGCAGGCGTGATGCTCGCGATGAGGCGGCGCATGCGAGATCACGGCGCGGTTGCCCTCCAACAGTTCGGCGAAGATTTCCTTCCTCTCATTCTGTTGTTTGCAGTAAGCATAACGGGGCTTATGCTCACGGCGAGCTATACGTGGATGAAAGGGTATGCCTACGATTTTCTCGCCATACTGCATGCCATCACGGTCATTTTCACTCTGCTGTGGCTCCCGTTCGGCAAGTTCTTTCACATTTTTCAAAGGCCCGCGCAACTCGGCGTCAGTTTCTACAAGGATGTGGGCGCGCGAGAAGAGCTGGCCCTCTGCCGCCGCTGCGGTCAGGCGTTCACTTCGCGCCTGCACG
Source organism: Blastocatellia bacterium (assembly GCA_022615215.1). Classification (GTDB taxonomy): domain Bacteria; phylum Acidobacteriota; class Blastocatellia; order UBA7656; family UBA7656; genus JAKEHD01. The sequence continues at coordinate 8,156 of JAKEHD010000050.1, read as the reverse complement.
TAGAGGATTTGATTCAGGTCGAAAAACAACTCGGCTACAAATATGAGATGGAAGACGGGCACTATCAATGGATATGCCCGCGCTGCCGCCGCGCGATGCTCGTACTCGCTCAGGGGAGATTATGGGAAGGCCCTTCGTCAACTGACGCGACAGAGGCCGGGGTTTCATCCGTCATGCCCCAATCGAGTTTCGGCAATCCTCAAACAGATTTCGGGCCGCTCGGCGAAGAGGATCGGACGAATTTTCACCCCTGAGCTTGCGATTACAAATAGTGAGGGACAATGGCTTCTACACCTGAAGAGTCGCAAAACATAATCGAGCGGTTCGGCCCGCATCCGGCCTATTCGAGCGGCGCGCGATTGCAAACCGGCATCGAACCCGATGATCTTGTCGATACGCATTGCTGCTTCTGCGGTCAGCAATGCGGCATACGACTCAAGGTCAAAGACAACGAGGTCATAGGCTTCGAACCGAGAGAGGACTTCCCCTTCAATCAGGGCATGCTCTGCCCGAAAGGCGTGAAGCGATACCTGCAAGGCTCGCATCCCGACCGACTCGTTTCCGCTTACGAGCGCGACCCCTCAGCCGAAGGCGGCTTTCGCCCCATCGCTTACGACCGGGCCATCGAGCGCGTGGCTTCCGAAATCAAACGCATTCAGGATGCCTACGGCCCGGACTCATTCGCCATCCTCAGCGGGGCGAGCCTCACAACCGAAAAGGCCTATCTGATGGGCAAATTCGCCCGCGTCTGTTTGAAGACGGCCAACATAGATTACAACGGCCGTCTATGCATGGTCAGCGCGGCGGTCGGAAACAAGAAGGCATTCGGCATAGACCGCGCCGCAAATCCCTGGTCCGACATACTCAAAACCGAAGTCGTATGGATCAGCGGAGCCAATGTCGCCGAGTGCGCCCCCATCACGACCAATTACGTCTGGCAGGCGCGCGAGCACGGAGCGAAGATCATAGTCGTCGATCCGCGAATCACACCCCTGGCGCGGACCTGCGATCTCTTTCTGCCCGTCAAGCCGGGACGCGATGTCGCCCTCTTCAACGGCATCCTTCACCTTATGATCGAAAACGATTGGCTCGACCATGATTTTATAGAAAAGCATACTGTTGGTTTCGAAGCGGTCGCAGAGCACGTGAAGGAATGGACGCCGCGCCGCACGGCCCAGGTCACAGGCATCTCAGAACGCGCCATCCGACAGGCCGCCGAGTGGTGGGGCGAGGCGAAGACGAGTTTCCTTCTGCACGCTCGCGGGATAGAGCACCACAGTCACGGCGTTCAAAACGTGCTCGGTGCTATAAACATGGTTCTCGCTTCGGGACGCATAGGTCGCCCCTATTGCGGCTACGCTACGATCACGGGTCAGGGCAACGGGCAGGGCGGGCGCGAGCACGGTCAGAAGTGCGATCAATTGCCAGGCGCTCGCGACATAAGCAATCCCGAACATCGCGCTTATGTGGCCGAAGTATGGGGCGTTCAGCCTGATGATCTTCCGGGGGCCGGGGTCGACGCTTATGAGATCATTCGCAAAGCCGACAGCGGCGAGATTCGCGGATTGCTCAGTATATGTTTCAACCCCAAAGTCTCGCTGCCCGACAACAACTTCGTGACTCGCGTGCTCGATAAGCTTGAGTTTTTCGTCGCTATAGATTTCTTCCTGAACGAGACCGCGCACCACGCGGACATAATCCTGCCCGGCTCGCTGCACGAAGAAGACGAAGGCATCGTAACGCAGATCGAAGGCCGCGTCATAAAGATCAACAAGGCGGTCGATCCGCCCGGCGATGCACGGCAGGACTGGCGAATCATTCAAGACATAGCCCACTGCCTGGGCCGCGAACGCGGTTTCCAGTTCACGCGCCCGCGCGAGATATTCGACGAGCTTCGACAGGCTTCGCGCGGCGGCATAGCGGATTATTCGGGCATCACTTACGAAAAGATCGAAAAGCAGGGAGGCGTCTTCTGGCCGTGTCCTGACGAAGACCATCCGGGCACGCCGCGTCTGTTCGAAGAAGGCTCGTGGAATCCCATAGCGAAAGGCGCGGGACCGTTTTACTTTCCCGATGGAAAAGCGCGTTTCAACGTCGCGCCTTATACGCCTCCGGCTGAAGACGTTGATGAAGACTATCCGATAATTTTGACTACGGGCCGAGTGGTCAGCCAATTTCTATCGGGCACACAGACGCGCAGAATCGGCCCGCTCGTCGATCAATACCCTGAACCGCTAGTAGAGATGCACCCGCACCTTGCCGAACGACTCGGCATCGCAGACGGCGATTGGACGACCATTGAATCGCGCAGGGGCGATTGCACTCTGCGCGCGCACGTTGTCTCGACGATAAGGCCCGATACGGTCTTCATCCCCTATCACTGGGCGGGCCGTAAGAGCGCCAATCAGTTGACCATTTCAGCGCAAGACCCTATCTCGAAGATACCTGAATACAAGGTCTGCGCCGTGAGAGTGAAGAGAAGAAACGGGGAATGATGAACGATGCAATGATGAATAGTTCTTTCTTCATCGTTCATAACTCATCATTCATCGTTTCTGCCGAGGTTCTATATGTCTGTTCCCGAAAACATGGAATTTTTCATAGACCCCGCGCGTTGCATAGGCTGTCAGGCGTGCGTTCAGGCGTGCAGCGAATGCGATACGCACAAAGGGCATTCGATGATACACCTTGAGTATGTGGACCGCGCGCACTCGGTTCAAACCGCCCCGGTAGTCTGCATGCATTGCGATTCGCCTACATGCGCGGAGGTCTGCCCCGCCGATGCCATCAAAAGGACCGAAGACGGCGTTGTACAGACGGCGCGCAAGCCGCGATGCATAGCCTGTAACAACTGCGTGCTGGCCTGCCCGTTCGGCGTCCCCAAGATGAAGACCGATTTCAAACTGATGATGAAATGCGATATGTGCTATGACCGCACTTCCGCAGGCAAAAAGCCTATGTGCGCGACGGTCTGTCCGAGCCAGGCGCTCTTTTTCGGCACACGCGAACAGATAGAGCGACTGCGCCCACGCTCGACGCCGAACAACCGCTTCTGGTTCGGCGCTCAGACGATAACCACGAAGGTCAATATGATGGTGCCGAAAACTGCGCAGGCCCAATATATAGATGTTACTGCGGCGATGAGCGAACGCGCTATCGGCAAAGAGATCACGCTGAACATACTGACCGATGCAATGTACACAGGCGAGGAGGAATGAATGAATAGACCTGACCGAGAACATAAGACCGTCGCGCCCGATGGCCGCCCGCTATCGGAGCAACCTCGATGGCGCAGGGATTTTCCCATCGATTGGCCCGAAGACCATTACGTGGCCCGGCGCGACTTCACAAAGTTTATGGCGCTCACAAGCCTCGCGTTCGTCGCCGGGCAGTTCTGGATAGGCTTTCAAAACATATTTCGCAAACGCCGGGGCGAACCCGCCATCAGCCGTATCGCAGCGATCTCGGATATTTCTGTGGGCGGAGCGATTACGTTCAATTATCCCGAAGAGCATGACAAATGCGTGCTTGTGCGAACGGGTGAAAACAGCTTCGTCGCCTACAGCCAGGCGTGTACGCACCTTTCGTGCGCCGTCGTGCCCGAACCCGATAAAGGCCATTTCCGTTGCCCCTGTCACGAAGGCTATTTCGACATCGCAACGGGCAGGCCCACGGCCGGGCCTCCGCGACGGCCGCTCGAACGCATAGCCCTGCGATTCAACGGTGACGCGATTTACGCGGCGGGCCAGGAAAGAAATCTTTAAGAAAGAAATCTTTATGTCGAGTTGAGGATCTTATGAAGAAACGGTTCAATCGCGAACAAAAGACGACGATAGTCTACGGGATACTTTCGATAGTGCTCATAATAGTCGTGCTGCAACTCTGGCTCTTTACCGCCACGATGAACGCATACCTCGGCGGAGACGAATCCGTGATATGGCCTGCGGCTCTGGCAAGCCTCGTCTGTTTAGCCTTGAATCTCGGCCTCCTCAAATATCTTTATTCGATGGAGCGGTAATCATAATGGAAAAAAATAACGAGCAATCTTTACCTTCCGGAAATCCCCTGCAACTTGTGCTCGCCACGGGAGCCTTCGCCGTATGCTTCGCCATATTCGGCTCGGTCTCGGCGATGATGCCGATTCTGCGCAAGAGGCTCGACCTCAGCCCCATAGAAGTGAGCGTCGCTATTGCCGTACCCGTCCTGCTCGGAAGCCTCGGAAGAATACCTCTAGGCATGCTGACCGACCGATACGGAGGGCGGCTGATCTTTTCCATAGTGATGATGGTTTCGATCATACCGGCCATGTTGATGGGATGGGTGTCGAACTACTGGCAGCTTGTGACCTGCGGATTATTTATAGGCATTGCTCTTGCGAGTTTCGCGGTCGGAGTGGGATTCACGAGCGGCTGGTATCCGCCCGAACGTCAGGGCATGGCGCTTGGAGTTTACGGCGCGGGGAATGCAGGGCAATCGCTCGCGGCATTCGGCTCGCCCGTGCTTGCGGGCGCGCTCGGTTACCGGTGGGGCTTCTGGACTTTCGGAATAATGACGGCCGTCTGGCTTGCGGTCTTCTGGGCCAAAGCGCGCAACGCCCCGCGAAAAGGCCCGCCCAAATCGCTCTCGGATCTAACGAAACCTCTTCGCGAACGGATGAGTTGGATGCTCAGTCTTTATTACTTCCTGACGTTCGGAGGATTCGTAGCGATGAGCCTATACCTTCCGACTTTCCTGACCGATATGTTCGACCTCACGCCGCAGGATGCCGGATTTCGCACCGCAGGGTTCGTGGTGCTTGCGACCGTCATGCGCCCTGTTGGCGGATGGCTTGCAGACCGAATAGGCGGGCGCACGATACTGTTATGGGTCTTTCCTGTAACGGCCGTGATGGCCGTCTTCATGGCCTGCCCTTTGATGTCGACATTCACCATCGGGGCGCTCGGAATGGCGGCGGCGATAGGACTCGGCAACGGGGCTGTCTTCAAGCTCGTGCCCGAATATTTTCCGCAATCGGTCGGCAGCGTGACAGGGCTTGTGGGAGCATCAGGCGGGCTTGGCGGCTTTTTTCCTCCGCTTGTAGTCGGCACAGTCCGACAGGCTACGGGGGCATTCACCTGGGGCTTCTTATTTCTAGCGATATTTGCGCTTTTGTGCTGGCTCGCAGTTCGAAAGGTCGGCCGCTCCCCTGCGCCGCAGGCGGTGCAGGGGGCCGCTTCGAAAGGATGAAGGCCGCAAGGTGAGGGATGAATCCGGATTTTGACCACAGATCACAGTGGAAGGCAGGGCCTTCTACACACACAGATTTCACGGATAGACGGAAGAAAGAAATCTTTTGTAGAAGGCCCTGGCTTCCACTGTGTAATCCGTGCAATACGGTGGTTGATTTTCTTCCGTATCGTTCTGCGTTCATCCTTCATCCTTTCTTCTGAGCCGGGCACAGGCGGTTGAACTTCGATGAAATCATCACGACGCCATACGAGCCTCATACCGCTATCGCGTGAGCATCAGTATGGTTTGCTGCTTTGCTTGCGTATACATCGCGGCGTGCCACTTCACAAAGAAGATGAGGCATGGATCAGGCAGAAGGCAGATGATGCGATACGATTTTTCGAAGGCGATCTTGTGCCGCATTTCAAAGCAGAAGAAGAGATTCTCTTTCCGGCGATGCAGAGCTATCCGGGTGCGTCCCGTTTGATTGAGGAATTGCTGGCCGATCACAGAAAGATTGAGCGATTGATCGAAAGGTTGCGCCAGGGCGATGGCTCAAATCTCGGTGATGTGCTCAGTGAGCTTGCCGATACGCTTGAAGCGCACATTCGAAAAGAAGAGAGAAGACTTTTTCCAATTTATGAAGAGCATGTGACTGCTCGAACCGCCCGTGAGGTCGAGCAGAAGATACTCCGACTTGTCGGCGATGCGCTCAAACCGCGCGACCCTGAATTATTGAAGTAGGCGTTTCGCCCTAAGGTTTTGCTCCGCTTCGACAGTGGGCTCGGGTGGAGGCAGGAAACAGGCAGTCTTATTCACCGGATGGGAAAGGAGCAGGCCGTGTTTCCAGTCGTCAAAGTCCCTCCCCTTCTGGTTCCATTTTCTGGCAGCCCTTGTTGAAATGTTTATCGCCTGTAGCCAGGGCTGCTCTCGGCTATATTCCTTCGCCTGTGCAGGCAGGTTGAGAACTCATCTTCACCAAGGGCGCTTTACGAAATCCCGTCCTGCGGTGAGCAAACTTATAAAAAGTTGGGCAGGATTTAACATATAACTCTGTCCCATGGCAAAAAACCTGATTGACAGAGTAGACATTACTGGATATTATGGTTCGCGTCTGTTTTACAAATTGCGCAATAAGTCTGGCTTCTCTTCGTTCCACGAAAGGAAGTTGTTACCTCACAGCCCGGTTAATCATTGATCGAATTCGAAAGGCGATTTTGATGTTTATGTCGTCTGAAAAAGTATAGGGCAAGACAGCCTGAGACTTGCCAGCCGAAGTCTGTCTTGCCCTTAACACGACTCAGAAAGGAGTGTGTCATGCGCAGTTTACATAATGTTAAGGCTGATCGCAATCACTTTGTTCGCCCCCTTGCAATCTTAGGGATGATTATGATTTCCGCTTTTGTTCTTGTATTTGCCGGCAGGTCCGGTCCTCACGCCGCGCGCGCACAGAGCATCTTTGATGAATGGCCTCGAAATCAGAAACGGGAGATGGGGTCCGGTCCTCACGCCGCGCGCGCACAGAGCATCTCCACTCAAAGCGCATGGTTCGCCTTCTGGTCTGTGGGCGACGGGTTCGACTCTTCTATCGGTCTCAACAACGCCAGCAACTCTGAGTTGATCATTCGTCCAATTCTCTACAACCTCGATGGACGAGGGCTTCCGGTCAAACCGATCATTCTACCTCCCCGCCAACAGACTGTCGCCGACATCGCCGGTTGGATTGCTGAAAGCGGCGGCGATCAGTCTTTCAATCAGGGCAACCTCATTCTCACTTACGATGCTCCCGACCCGGCCTATCTCGGCGCTCAACTCAACATCAGCAATCCTGTTTCGAGTCTGATCTTCAACGTCCGCCATGAGATGCCTGCCAACTTCACATCATCACGGCTGGAAGGCTTGTGGTGGCGGCACGATGACTCATCTCAACTCAACCTCGCGCTGACAAATACTACCGACGGCAAAGTCACGGCTCAGGCCATCTTCACCGGTGAGCAAGGCAGGCGCGACCCGGCCTCGTTTGACTTTGTGCTTGCACCTCATCAGACCCGCCTGCTCGATTTGAGCAAAATGCGGCTGCCCTTCTCCGATGGCGGCAAAGCAGGCAAGGCGGGCGGCATCGCAATAATTCACACGGGAGGGCCGGGAGCGGTTGTGGCTTTAGGCATGGTTGCAGACAGCGGCGCGGGATTCTCTTCGCAATTCGCCTTCGATGACCCTGCGGCGAGCCGGTCTCAAACCCTTGCAGCCGCGCACCTGATGTCGGGGGAGCCGGACGTGGCGGGCTTTACAAAGGATACTTCATTCACAACTATCGCCGTGCTGCGCAACACTTCGGACGAGGCGGTCGAAGTGACTCCCAAAGTGAGTTTCTCATCAGGCCAGGAACCTCAGACCATAACTCTGGCGGCCCGTCACCTTCTCGCTCAACAAATCGAGCCGCTTGACCTGTCAGCCGAGTTGAATCGCGCAGGCATCAGCGGACCTATCCGGGGCGCGGGCCTCTCGCTCACACACACAGGTCAGCCCGGCTCGCTGACGGCTCATCTCTCTTCCTTCGATCAGCGCCGCGACCAGGTCTTCACTGTCCCCTTGAAAGACCCTAAAGCCAAAGGGTCCACTCTCGGCGGCTGCTATCCCTGGCGCATTGACGGCGATTTCCAGAGCATAGTCCACATCCGCAACACAACGGATGAGAAGTCACGCTTCACCATTCAACTCGACTGGGAAGGCGGAAGCTACTCGCTGCCAATCCAACTGCTCGCGCCTCAGCAAGAGGTGGCGATAGACATTCGCCGACTCCGGGACGAAGAGATCAAGGACAGCACAGGCAGACTCATTCCGAAGGAAGTATACTGCGCGCGGGGCAAAATGAAAATTTTTCCAGAGAGGAACGCTTATGTGGAGTGCGCCGCCCTTTTTCTTTCTTCAGAGATTTCTTTCTTCTT
>JAKEHD010000360.1 GCA_022615215.1 Blastocatellia bacterium | reverse complement strand
GAAAAACTTTCATTTTGCCCCGCGCGCAGTATAACACAGACAAAGATTTCTTTCTTCCGTCTATCCATGAAATCGGAGAAAGAAATCTTTACGTGTGATCTGTGGTCAAATCTGGATTCATCATTCATCGTTTCTCAAAGCCGCTCTCTTCTTCAACATCACCAGAATCCAGTAAGAGGCCGCTGCCGCAGCCATGTGTTTCAAAGTGTGCCCGCTTACGATCCGGCCTGCGGAAAAAACCATCGCGTCCGCGAGTTCCAGCAACTTCGCTCCTCCGTAAAGAAAGAGCGCCCCTATGATGTCCGAGCCGCGCGTGTACCTCGGCGGAAACATCGCAAGCATCAAAGGGATCATAACGAGCGGATAAAACTGGACCATTCCGTAGAGGCGCAAATCCCCTGCCCCTGCGCGCTCGGTCATTTGCCAGTAGAGGACGCTCGCAAGCCCTAATCCGAGCAGCGGAATGAGCAGCCGCCTTCCGAGAGTGAGACTGACGCGCTCTTGTATGACGGCCGCAAAGACGGACATGAATCCGAGCGTCATCGGGAGCCTGTCCCATACCAGGCGGTCGTTATCGGGCGCGAGGTGATAGTAAGAAGACCCGAGGCTTGTCAACGCGACTCCGAGAAAGAAGACCGCGTAAGGCCATCGCTCTCGCGGGTCTATGAGTGAAAGAGTCGCATAAAGATTTCTTTCTTGATAAAGATTTCTTTCTTGGCCCGCTCGCTTTCCGAGCAAGAACCATAGCCCCGCAGCCCCGACGAATGCGAATGGAAGATTGGAGACGACATTGAGGAAATTCACAACGCCGAGCATCGTTCGCTGATCGGCGAAGTTATGATAAGCCTGATCCTGGGCTATGCGGGGCAAAAAGAAGATCGTCCCCGTCGCTATCAGAGTGATAGCGACGGGGACGATCCGCGCGCCCGGCGCGGGTTTTTCGATGAGGCGGTTCGTTGTCATGATAAGAGAGTTATGCGTGACGGGCGAACGGTTTCATCGCGCATCGCTTTGAAAGGTCAGTTGGGGGCGAGGTGGTCGCCTACCCCTTTGACTATGTCGTCGATGGTCAAAAACCTGGGGATGGCCTCGTCGGGTATCTTTATCTTGAAGGCCTCTTCAAGGCGCAGGGCTATATTGAGCGCGTCGAGCGAGTCTGCGCCGAGGTCTTTCATCAGATGGGTTGCAGGGCAGAGTTGATCGCGGTCCACGCGCAATTCGGCCGCGATGATGTTTTTAACGACGTCCTCGATTGACTCAACGACTTCTCTACTCATCTTCAAAATTTCCTTCAGCGTAATTTCACGTCTCGCTTCACTCGAAGGCAAAAGGTAAAAGTGAAGAGGTCGGTTTCAACCACTGATTACACAGATTTCACAGGGGAAGGCGCAAGAAGAAAGAAATCTTTGTCTGTGTTATCTGTGTCTGTAGAGGGCTTCTGCCTTCCACTGTGGTTGCTCCGCATTCCGACTTTCGCCTTTTCACTTTTTACTTTTTCCTCATTCGTGTTCGCGCGCTACCAGGACCGCATTGTTGCCGCCGAACCCGAACGAGTTCGACAGGGCGGTCAAAGGCTGCGCGCTTCCGGTCAGAGGCCGCGCGCCCTCGGTCACATAGTCGAGGTCGCATTCGGGGTCCGCCTCTTCATAATTGATCGTCGGCGGCGCTAAATGGTTTTCGATTGCAAGCGCCGTAGCGATGAACTCTATAGCGCCCGCCGCTCCCATGGAGTGACCGAGCATGGATTTGATGGAACTGACAGGTATGCGGTATGCGTGGTCGCCTAATATCTGCTTGATAGCTTTCGTTTCGGACGCATCATTGAGCCTGGTCGCCGTCCCGTGCGCGTTTATATAAGCGACTTCTTCGGGGCGGGTGCGGGCGTCGGCAAGCGCGCGCTTCATGGCCTCGGCTTCGCCTTCCGCATCGGGAAAGGTTATGTGCGCGGCATCGGCAGTCGAACTGTAACCCGTGATTTCGGCGTAAATATGCGCGCCGCGCTCGCGCGCATCGTCGAGCAGTTCGAGCATCACTATGCCCGCCCCTTCCGAGAGGATGAACCCGTCGCGATTCGCGCTGAAGGGTTTACAGGCGCGTTCGGGCGGGTCGTTGCGCGTTGAAAGCACTCGCATATCTTTCCAGGCGTCCATGACTACGGGGGTGACGGGGGCGTCCGCTCCGCCCGCTATCATGCGCTCGGCGTGGCCGTAGCGTATCAGGTGAAAAGCCTGTCCTATGGCATTCGCTCCCGAAGAGCAGGCGGTCGTGACCGTTACGTTCGGTCCCCGCATACGGAAGCGTATGGCAATGTTCGATGACGGAGCGTTGTACATGGATTTCGGGATGGCGAGGGCCGAGCGCCGCCCCTGGCCCTCTGAAAAGTACGCCTCGCAAAATTCTTCTATAGACCTCTGCCCTCCGAACCCTGTGCCGATTATAACGCCCGAATCCCAACCGTCCAACTGGCCGTTGCCGAGCCGTGCGTCTTCGACCGCGAGCCGGGCCGCCGCAATGGCCAGTTGCGATACGCGGTCGAGGCGCGACATCTCTCGCTCGTCGAAGAATTCTTCGGCGCGAAAATTCCGACAGAGACCGGCTATCGTGGTCTTCAGGCGGGATGTGTCGAAGCCTTCCAGGGGCGCGATGCCGCTACGGCCTTCGCACAAGGCGGTCCACACACTTTCGCGCCCCACCCCCACCGGCGCGATTATCCCTATGCCCGTTACTGCGACCCGCCTGATAGTCATAACTTGAAACGATGAATGATGAATGATGAATGATGAATCAATCCTGCATTCATCATTCATCGTTCATCGTTCATCATTGATTTATCAGCTCCAGCCTCTTGCCTATACGGTACATGGCTTCGAGCAGGCGTTCGGCGTGCTCGTCGGTGTGTGTGGCCATGCAGCTTATGCGAACGAGCGAATGCGACACGGCAGGAGCGAGCACCGCGTTTGTGTATATGCCCTCGCCCATCAATTCCCAGAAGAATCGGCATACGAGCACTTCGTCGTCTACGACTACCGGAACGATGGGCGTGAAGCCTTCCAGCAGTTTGAAGCCGAGTTGCGCAAGCTCGCGCCTGAGATATGCGCCCATCTCAAGCAGGCGGAGGCGGCGTTCCGGCTCGCGCTCTATTATCTCGATGGCCTTGAGCACGGCCGCCGCGTTTGCAGGCGCAAGCGAAGCCGAATAGACGAAGGCGCGGCTGTGGTGCTTGATGAATTCTATCACGTCGCGCCGCGATGCTATGAAGCCGCCGATGGAGGCGAAGGATTTCGAGAACGTGCCCATCACTATGTCGACGTCGCTTTCGACCTGGAAGTGCTCCGAAGTGCCGCGCCCGTTTGCGCCCAGCACGCCTATCGCGTGCGCTTCATCTACATAGACTCGCGCGCAGTAGAGGCGGGCGAGGCGGGCGATTTCAGGCAGATTCGCCGTGTCGCCTTCCATCGAAAAAACGCCGTCGACCACTATAAGTCGGCCTTCATCCGGCGGCAGGCTCGCGAGTATGTTTTCGAGGTCGTTCATGTCGTTGTGGCGGAACCTCAAAGTGCGCCCGAACGATGCGAGACAGCCGTCGAGTAAAGAAGCGTGAATGTTTCTATCCGCGATTATACAATCGCCTTTTTGGGCTATGGTCGAGAGCGCGCCGAAGTTTGTCTGAAAGCCCGTGCCGAAAACGAGCGCCGTCTCGCGCTTCATAAAACGTGCAAGGCGCTCTTCGAGTCTCACGTGCAGGTCCATGGTGCCGTTGAGCATGCGCGAGCCTGAGCAACCCGTCCCGTAGCGGTCTATGGCCTCTTTCGCCGCAGCCTTGACCTCCGGGTGAGTCGTCAGCCCCATGTAATTGTTCGAGCCGAACATAAGGATGCGGCGGTCGCCCATCCTGACTTCGGCCTCTATGGAATCGGGGCTGCCCGAAAACTCCGCGAAATAAGGATATAGCCCCGCGCGACGGAACTCATCGGCTTTGGTAAAACTCACAGCCTTTTCGAATAAGTCCTTCGCACTCATGCGCGCCTGTTGCTGCATCATGCATACCTCACTCGACCGGCTTGTATATCTTCGAGAGGCACCCTCCCCAATAAAGCTTACTGCGATGCGGGGTATTATATCTTAAAATCCCGTCAGGGCAAGCTGGATAACGCACCTTGAGCGCGCCGCCCGGAGCGCGGCGGCAAGAGACCGGACGCAGGTCTTACGGGCCGCCGCGCCGCACCGTGCAGGCCGAGAGCGTGTTCTTCATCAGCATAGCTATCGTAAGCGGGCCGACTCCGCCGGGGACGGGCGTGAAATGGCCCGCGACCTCAGTAGCCCCGCGCGGGTTGACATCGCCTATGAGCGTGTAGCCTCGCTTCTCGAACGCCGCGCGGCGGCCCGCGTCGTCTCCGAAAAAACGTTCGAGGTCCGAGATGGTCGTCACCTTGTTGATCCCAACGTCTATGACCGTAGCGCCGGGTTTTATATAGCCGGCATCGACCATACCGATGCGGCCTATCGCGGCGACCAGAATGTCTGCCTCGCTGGCAACGCGGGCTAAATCCTTCGTGCGCGAGTGGCAGACCGTCACTGTGGCATTGCGATGCAAGAGCAGCAGAGAGAGGGGCAATCCGACCAGGCGGCTGCGCCCCAGAACGACTGCCCGCGCGCCTGAGATTTCTATACCTGAGCGGTCCAGCATCTCTATTATTCCGGCGGGCGTGCAGGGTCTCAGTCCCGGTTCATTGAGGGCCAACCGTCCGACGTTCACAGGGTGAAACCCGTCAACGTCTTTCGAGGGATCTATGGAGTTGAGTACTTTCGTGGAATCGATCTGCGACGGAAGCGGCATCTGCACGAGTATGCCGTCTATCTCGTCGCGCGCGTTGAGGCTGGCGACCGTTTCGAGCAATTCGGCAGTGGTCGTATTTGCGGGCAACTCGATTTTTTCCGAGTAGAGTCCGAGTTGCTGACAGGTTTTTACTTTGCTCGAAACGTAGATGTGAGAGGCCGGATCGTCGCCCACTATCACTGTGGCAAGGCCGGGCACAAGGATTTCTTTCTTATGCAGGCCGCGCTCCGCAAGGCGGGCGACCTCTGCCGCCACTTCGTCTTTGATCGCCTGGGCCACGCCTGCGCCCTCTAGTAATTCAGCCGACATGTATTCGGACCTCGAATCCCGATGAGTGAAAAATTCAAGTGGGGAGTATGCAGTAAGGGCGCGCGCATTGTCAAATTTCGGAAAGCGTCGGTTGAAACATCGCCCGCTGGTCGTGTAACATCTGTTCTTGCGTTGATCGCTCATTAACACAGCACGAAATCGAAACACGAGCACAGGGGAAACGATGAATGATGAATGATGAATGATGAATGATGATATGATTCACGGGAAGCCCGATGTTCATCGTTCCAGAGCGTGGTCGCGTAATCGCGCGGTCGCTCCTGTGTTCATAGTTCATCGTTTCGGATGAGGGGCTTTTAATTATGAGGAAGGTTATGACTATAAGAAGGGCTTTTGTGATTGCGCTGGTTTTGGGTTTCGCCTTCGCAACCTGGAACGCGGCTTTCCGGATTCCGCACGCCTCGGCGCAGATACCCGCGCAAATCGGCGCGCAGAGGTGGCCTTCGATCGACGTTGACAGGAAGAACAAACTTTACCTGATGATGTCGGTCGCCACAGGCAATCCGCCCAGTCCGCACAGTCAGATATTCTTCACATTGTCTAATGACGGCGGAAGGACCTGGGACAACCTGCCGCAAACGCGAAACCTCTCGAAATCTCCGCGCGAGGATTTCGGTCCCTCGCTGGCCGTCACCAAAGTGGGCAAGCCGCGAGCTTACGCCGTCTTTCACAACAATAATGGCGGCGGGGTGTTTCTGGTCCAATCGAAGAAGGGCAAAAAGTTCAAAACGCCTCCGGCTATGGTCCCCCCGAACGGGGGAGGCAGGTTCGGTCCGCGCATGGCGCTCGATTCGACCGAGGCGCTGAACATCGTGTGGGGCGACACGCAAGACTTCGGCCGACAGGTGTTTTTCGTTCGCTCGACCGATATGGGAGCGACATGGACCGAACCCCTGGAAATTTCGAAATCATCAGGTCTTGCATTCGAACCGGAAATAGCCGTAGGCCCCGACGATGCCATAAATGTCGTATGGGAAGACGCAAGCCAGGGCACGAGCGCCATCATGTTTTCACGCTCGGAAGACTCCGGCCAGACCTTCTCGGACCCCATTCGGATTTCAAAGGGAGAGGGAAGTGCCACCGAAGCCCACATCGCTGTTGACGGTTCAGGCCGCCTGAGCGTGGTATGGGTCGACACGAGCGAAGGCGATCTTCAAGCATTCTTCTCGCGCTCCGTAGACGGCGGCCAGACTTTTTCCGATCCTGTAAACGTGAGCCGGAACTCCGGCGCCGACATACACAAAATATTCGTCACCACCTTCAATGATACGGTCTACATCGCTTACAACAACGACGAGCGTAACAGCCATCAGGTCTATCTGGTGAAGTCTGACGATGCGGGACTGAGTTTCTCGAACCCCGTGCAGGTCTCTCAGGCGGATCGCAGCCGTGGCCGCGCTCACAGCGTATCGATGGTGGCAGACAAGCGCGGCATCCTGCACATCGTCTGGATCGATAGCTCCATAGTAGGCAATGACGAGGGATTGCTCATCTACAGCAACACGCAGGACGGACGCGATTTCTCGGCTCACAGGATGATACTTGCAGCGATCTGAATCAGCTATCAGCCATAAAGATTTCTTTCTTACAGCCATCAGTCTTCAGATCATAGTCTGATAGCTGATAGCTGACGGCTGATAGCTGAACCGACCGGATCGCTGTCACTGACAACTAATCCCCTATCTCTGACCTCTGACTCCTGACTCCCGATCCCTGATCCCTGTTCATCGGCACATCATAAGAGAACGGGTGTATAAAATCATCCCTGACCCTGAAGCGGGAAATCGCCAGGTTGAGTTGTTCGGAAAGGCCCACCATCCCCTGTATGGTCTGAGCCGTCTCGTGCGCGCCGGCGGAGGTCTCAAGCGTTATGCTTGAGATGGTTTGCATCGCGCCCGCCAGGTTGTTGGTCACTCGGGCCTGCTCTTCGGAAGCGGCGCATATCTCTTCCATCAACCCGGAAGATTCCCGCACGGCGTCCGATATGGCCTGGAAAGTGCTCCGCCCCTGCCCGGCCATGTGGCTGCCCGACTGCACTTCTTTCAATCCAACCTCCATTGCGGAGAGCGCCTCGGAGGTTTCGCTTTGAATGGTCTTGACGAGGTTGCCGACGTCTTTGGTGGCGCGCGTCGATTTTTCGGCCAGCTTCCTTATCTCTTCCGCAACGACGCTGAAGCCGAGGCCCGCTTCGCCCGCGTGCGCAGCCTCTATGGCGGCGTTCAGCGACAGCAGATTGGTCTGGGCCGCTATGTCCGTTATGAGGTCCAGGATCTCCGATATCTCGGAACTCCTGAGTCCGAGTATCCTCATCTTTTGAGAGGTCTGCTGCACGGCGGATTCTATGCGGGTTATAGCCTCGGTCATATCGCGCACCGCATTGTCGCCGCGTTCGGCCATTCCGAGGGCGAGCCGCGCCGATTCGGCCGAGGATTCGGCGTTGCGTGACACCTGGCTCATGGTTGCGGCCATCTCCTCGACCGAACTCGATGTGTTGGCGGTTTCATCGACTTGCCGCTGAGACCCTACGGCTATCTGCTCGGCCGCTGCGAGAATCTCTGTCGCGCTCGAAGAGACCGACAGCCCAACCTGTTTCACCTGCGTCAGCATCTGGCTGAAATTGTCGAGCATCTTGTTCACCGATTTGATGACCTCCCCCAGAGTGCTCTCGCTCTCCTTTCCTCGCAGAGTCAGGTCTCCCTCCGAAACCGCAGATACTGTGTCGAGGAATTCTTTGAGGTCCCTGGTCAGCGTGCGCTCGGCTTCGAGCCTTTCGGTCACATCGCGGATCATGCCGCGAAATCCGGCCGCTTTCCCCTCGGCGTCTCTTATCAGCGAAAAAGAGGTTTCGACGAATCTCTTCGAGCCGTCTTTTTGTCTTATCAGATAGGTAAAATCCCGGATCGCTTTCCCTGTACGGAAAGCTCTGTTGAAGGTCTCATAGACTTCCTGCGCCACGTCCGGTTCGACGTAGTGGCGATAAGGCAGCCCCTTCAGGTCGGCGGCCGGATAGCCGAGTATTCTTTCAACCGGCTCATTGAAGAAGACCATAGTGCCCTTCAAATCAATCTCATAATATCCGGCCTCTATGTTCTCCAGTATGCTGCGGTATTTCTCTTCGCTCTGCCTCAGCATCTCTTCGAACCGTTTGCTTTCGGTAATGTCGCGGAATACGCCGAAGATTGCTTTTCTATCGGCGTAATCGATCAGGGAACAACCTACAGCCAGATTGATCGAATTCCCTTTTTTGCCGTAATGGATCGTCTCAAAGTTGCGGCTGCCTCCGGCTTCGATGGCCGAAGAGATCGACGTAAGAAAGGAATCTTTATGCCCGCCGTTGGCCCCTTCGCGCACGAAGCTCTTCAGGCTCATCCCGACCAGTTCCTCTTTGGCGACCCCGTACATTTGGCTTGCCCTCTGGTTGGCTTCGAGTATCATTTCCGTGCCCGGCTCCAGTATCACTATGGCGTCGTTGGCGTTGTCGAAGAGATTGCGGTAGTGGCGTTCGGATTCTTTCAGGGCGTCTTCCATCTCTTTTCGCGCGCTGATGTCCTGGATGGTGGAGCGTATGCCCGCTACCGAGGAGTCCTGTTTGCGAATCAAAGCGTCCTCTATCAACACACGTATGAGGCTTCCGTCTTTTCGCCTGAAACTCTTTTCGTAGGCCCCTTCAGGCACGTCTCCGGCGAGCCGGTTCCTGATGATCTGGGCGAAATCGCTTTCGGCCGCGAAATCCGCGACAAAAGCGCCCACCATCTCCTCGGCGCTGTAACCGAGCATCGAAAGCTCGGTCTGATTTATGCGCACGATGCGCCCTTCGCGGTCTATTTCGTGATAGCCCACCGGAGCATCGTCGAACAGACCACGGAAGTTGGCTTCCGATTCCTGTAGAGCCTCCTTCTGCGAGGCTTCGCTCCGGGCCATTTCGGCCAGTCGGTCCATCATGTGATTTATGCCGTGTCCCACTTTTTCCAATTCATCCCTGGTCGAGAGGCTCACCCGCGCATCCAGATTCCCCGTGCTTATCTCCTCGGTCGCGCGCAAGAGCTCCTCCACTCCGCCGGAAAAGCCTTTCGCGAAAAACAGGGCCAGAGCGCCTATAATCAAGAACACTATGACTCCGGCGATGGATATATATCGCACCATCTTGTATGCGGGCGCGTAGACCTCATCCTTGCTGTTGTCGACGACGTAAATCCAGTCGAAGCCTGAAAACAACGGATCGTTGATAAGATGGCGGGGCCTGCCGTAGGCGGCGATGCGCTGCTCGATGCGTTTGGTCTCAGGGTTCATGCCCTCGTAATAGACGACCCCGTTTTTCTTATCCGATGAGTTGAACTCCAGGATCGATTTGGCGAGAGAAGAGTCCTTCACGCCGGATTTGGCAAAGGCTTCGTTCATTCCGAGATTGCGCATTTCAGGGTTGGGGTGAAGAATCAGCAGACCGCCGCTTGAGATTGCGAATGTGTAGCCTGAGTCGTACTGCTTGAAGTGAGAAAGGAATTCCTGAACGTCGCTCAGGTTGTACTCGACCTTCAGGACTCCGTTCCAACCGCCGGCCTTCGAAGGGATGGCGACGCATATCTCCATAGTGAAAAGCTGCGTGGGCTCATCGAATTCGACATCGGCTATGTACATTCCCGACCGCATGGTTTCCTGCCACCACTGCTCGTCGCTCTGCACGAAGTCCTCTGTCATAGTCGTCATCGCCACATTCAACCCATATCTGTCGGCGACGAACATCCGCGAAAACGAACTCTTGACCCGCATCCTGTCCTGAAGGAAGTTGTCGATCTCCGGACGGCGCTTGAGCACGTGCGTGCTGCTGTATCTTTCTTCGAGCAAGGCCGTCTCGCCGGGCGCAGGAATAGCCCTGACGCCGGCCGCCTCGGCTTCCGCTCGCGCCTCTTCGACCACTCGAACGAGCGTCTCATCGTTTGCGATGGACTTGGCGAACTGGATGTTTTCGTAGATCAGCCGATCTACGGTTTCGCCGAGCACACTGGCCGAGCCGCTGAGTTGCCCGCTCGATTCGATGGCGCTGCCGAGACTCACGTAGGCCGCAACCGAGGCCACGCCTATCGAAAGCCCTGTGAAGACCAGCAGGCAGGCGAACAATTTCATTCCGAGCGTCTTGAGTCCCACTTTGCTCAGAAAAGAGAGCACATCGAATTTTCGCGCCCACAAACTTCGACCGCGTTCTTCGTTCGAATTCATAAGTCTATTCATTCCTGATAATCCCGATTATATTTATCCGCCACCTTGAGAGTCAGAAGCAGAAAAGATTTCTTTCCTGGCTTCTTCCTCATACGAGTAACGAGGAGGAGCAGTCAGGGGAAAATAAAAGCTCACCGAGAGGGCGTCAGACTGTTTCTATTATGCTTCGACCGCTTATATAGTCAATACAAAAATATGGCGTCAGCTATCAGCTATCAGCTATCAGCCATCAGCTACAGACGATCAGCTAAAAGTTCGAACCACTGATTACACAGATTTCTCAGATATTTTTTGTGCTATCTGTGTTATCTGTGTTATCTGTGGTTGAATACTTGCCCTGACG
>JAKEHD010000359.1 GCA_022615215.1 Blastocatellia bacterium | reverse complement strand
TTCAAGGTTTTTCCAGTGTCGGCAACGGCTGACCTATCACTTCGCGCTAAATGTTGTCAAGAAAGGCGCGAAAACTGAGTCCCACTTTTAATCACACCCAACTCGGAACCCGACTGAAAATCCCGTCAAGCGCAGCTTGATTTGACCTCCCATCCTTGAGGTTTTACTATAGGAGCGTGATTTAAGATCGTATTACAGGGCTATTTCGGGAGGTCGCCATGATTCAAGCAAAATTCAGCCTCGAAGAATCGCACATTCAATTTCTCGCGCAATGTAAGCGGTATGGATTTAAAGATAAAAGTGATGTTGTGCGTACTGCCCTCGACCGCTTGCACACAGAATTAGCCCGGCAGCGATTGCGCGAATCGGCCGATCTGTATCGGGAAGTCTATGCAGAAGATGATGAAACGCAAGAATGGACCGATACGACAGTGTCGGAGTGGCCGACATGAGCAGGTTAAGGCGCGGGATGGTCATCGACGTCAATCTCGATCCCTCCAAGGGGTCGGAAACCGGGAAAATTCGGCCTTGTCTGATCGTCACGAACAACACGTATAATGCGCGTGTTCCAGTCATTCAAGTCGTGCCATTAACGGCATGGAGTGAGAGAAAAGCCCGCATCATCACCAATGTGGAAATCGTTCCGTCCTCGCGCAACGGATTAACTAAAAAATCGGTGGCCGATTGTTTGCAGACACGCCCTATCGATCACCGCGCTCGATTAGTTAAAGTACGTGGTGAAATGGAAGATGAGGTCATGGCCCAAATCGACGATGCCTTAAAAATTGTTTTCGACCTCGCATAGGTGTGCCTCAAAACCCGGAATATGATAAACAGCTCATTTACCTGAAAGGCAAAAGCAAGTGACTGAAAGTGAGTATCAAGAACTCGTCGAGCGCGTGATGCAAAATGTCGCAAACCCGACGATCTCAACCGACACCGGACTGGAAGCGGCGCAAGAAGTTGCGGCGCTTGCCGCGCAAGAGGAGATCGAATGGGCAATCGCGGGCGGGCTTGCCATGCATCTCTACGGCAGTCCGCGTTTGACAAAGGATGTTGACATCATCGCTTCCCAACATTTGCCCCTGCCCTCAGAGCATAAACTGATCTTTGGCGGTAGCAGCTATAGAGTACAAATCGGTAAGTACACGGTTCAAGTTGATTGGATCGTGCGGAGCGATAGCTACCAGAAGTATTACCGGGCCGCGTTGCAAGATGCGATTGAATTGACAAACGGCTTGCGTGTGATTGCGCCTGAATGGCTGGTCGTTCTGAAACTCCTTGCCGGGCGACAGAAAGACCTTGACGATGTGGTTTTCTTGCTCAAGCAGCAGAAGCTGGTTGACCGGTCCATCGTCAAGCAAAAGGTTATAGGCGTAGCGGGTGAGGATGTATGGTTAGCCATGTTGCCAAACTTTCGCCGCCTATGCGATTTGGCCGACGGCAACACGAAAGAGCCGAGCAAGTATTACGACGAGGACTGAAGAGAACTTGAGAGAGAAGAGATTGACTACGCGAGTCGGCGGGCCATCTCGCGGGCGAAGTATGTCAGTATGATGTCGGCTCCCGCGCGTTTGATCGCTGTAAGCGTCTCCATCATCACGCGATCTTCGTCTATCCATCCCAATTTCCCTGCCGCCTTTAACATCGCGTATTCGCCCGATACCTGATAAGCCGCTACGGG
This sequence comes from Blastocatellia bacterium, assembly GCA_022615215.1. GTDB lineage: Bacteria > Acidobacteriota > Blastocatellia > UBA7656 > UBA7656 > JAKEHD01. The sequence continues at coordinate 27,101 of JAKEHD010000359.1, read as the reverse complement.
CGCGTCGAATCGCTCGCGCACCGCTCTGATGATGTCTAGATAAGGCAGCGCGGGCTTGACCATCAATATGTCAGCCCCCTCCTGCCAGTCGAGTTCGGCTTCGCGCATGGCCTCGCGCGCGTTGGCCGGGTCCATCTGATAGCCCCTGCGGTCGCCGAACTGCGGGGTCGATTGCGCCGCTTCGCGAAATGGTCCGTAGAAGGCCGATGCGTACTTCACCGCATAAGACATGATAGGAATGTGTTCGAATCCCTCATCGTCGAGCGCCGAGCGAATCGCAATGACGAATCCGTCCATCATGTTGGAAGGCGCGATTATGTCGGCACCCGCTTCGGCATGCGACACCGCAGTGCGCGCAAGCAGTTCGAGCGTAGGGTCGTTGAGCACCTCGCCGTCTTTCACAAGCCCGCAGTGGCCGTGATCTGTGTATTCGCAGAGGCAGTTGTCGGCTATGACTAAAACGTCTCGCACCTCGCGCTTGACAGCCCGAATCGCCCGCTGAGTTATTCCATCTTCGGCGTATCCGCCCGTGCCCGCCGCGTCTTTTTCATCGGGCACGCCGAACAGAATGACCGAGCGCACCCCTTCACTGCGAGCCGCCTCGACCTCGCGCACAAGCTCGTCTATTGAAAGATTGAAGCAGCCGGGCATGGAAGTGATCTCGCGACGGACGCCCTCGCCCTCGCAGGCAAACAGCGGATAGACGAAATCATCGGGCGTGAGACTCGTTTCACGCACAAGCGCGCGGATCGTTTCATTGCGGCGAAGCCGACGGGGACGTTGTATCAGTTTCATGAGCTCGACTCCTCGGGCGTTTGGAAGGATGAAGGATGAGGGATGAAGGATGAAAGCTATTGAGAAGGATCTTTTCATCCTTCATCCTTCCGCCCTCATCCTTTTCCTCTATGCCCCTGCTCCCATCACGCATCACGCATCACGTCTCTTCGCCCGTGCCGAAGAAGAATGCGTTAGCGCAGGCTGTGGAGCAAAATTTGCGCGCATAACGCACGAAGGCGCAATCCTCGCACAGAGGCTTGAAGCATTCGGCGCACTTGGTCAGCCTCAGCACTTTAGGCACTTGATTGCATTTGGAACAGGCGATCATCGCAGATAAGTATATCAAAATGGCTGTCACCCGCCATAGTTAAGGCAAAAGGAAATCAGCTATCAGCTATCAGCTATCAGCTATCAGAGCAGAAAGCTAAAACCTACTGACGGCTGAAGACTGATGGCTGATGGCTGAAGACTGACAGCGGGCGGCGATCAATCACGGCTCGAAGCGCCCGCCGCCCACGGACGGTCTTCACCGGTCGGCTCGTTTACGACCGGAGCGCCCTGCCGTTCTTCCATGTTTTCGTCGCGCAAGCGGTGGTCGTAGGCTGCGCGAATGAAAGAAGCGAACAGCGGATGCGGGGCGAGCGGCTTGGACTTGAATTCGGGGTGGAACTGGCACCCCAAAAACCAGGGATGGTCGGGCAGTTCGATTATCTCTATGAATTTCCCGTCGGGCGATTTGCCGGAAAAGACTAGCCCGTGACCGCCAAGCTCGTCTTCATAATGCGGATTGAACTCATAGCGATGGCGATGGCGCTCTTCTGTTTTGCGCTCGCCGTAAATTTTTGCAGCAAGCGACCCTTCCTTCAAAAGGCATGGGTAAGCCCCCAGTCTCATGGTGCCGCCCATCTCTTCCACGCCTATGAGGTCGCGCAGCTTGAAGATGATGGGGTTCGGGGTGTCGTCGTCGAACTCAGTGGAATCCGCACCCTCGATTCCGCACACCGACCGCGCAAACTCTATCGAAGCGCATTGCATGCCGAGGCATATCCCGAAGAAAGGCGTCTGCTCGCGCCTCGCATAACCGATGGCGCGTATCATCCCCGATATGCCGCGCTTGCCGAATCCGCCCGGCACGAGTATCGCATCGAAATCCCTCAAACGGTCTTCCCAGTTCGGGTCGTCCATCAACTCTTCCGACTCGACCCATTTGACCTGAACCCGCAAACGGTTCGCCACCCCGCCATGAACTAAAGCCTCGTTGAGGCTCTTGTAGGAATCTTCGAGCTCGACGTACTTGCCGACTATCCCTATGGAGACGGTTGCATCGGGGTTCTCGATCGTATCCACGAGACTGGTCCAGGCGCGCAGGTCGCGCTCGCTGGCCGCGAGGTTCAGCTTTTTGACTATCATATCGTCGAGCGACTGGCGGGCGAACATCAGAGGCACTTCATAGATCGATTCAACGTCTTTGGCGGTTATGACCTCTTCTTCGCGCACGTTGCAAAAGAGCGCTATCTTGGCCTTCAACTCATGCGGGAGCGAACGGTCGCAACGGCATAGCAGCAAATCGGGCTGGATGCCTATCTCGCGCAACTCCTTTACGGAATGCTGAGTCGGCTTGGTCTTCAATTCGCCCGACGCGGCTATGTAAGGCACGAGCGTCAGGTGAATGAAGATGGCGTTTTCACGCCCGACCTCGTTTCGCATCTGGCGAATGGCTTCCAGGAACGGGAGCGATTCTATATCGCCTACGGTCCCGCCGACCTCTACTATAACGACATCGTTGTTATCTGTGACGGCGCGTATGGCGTCCTTGATCTCATTGGTTATGTGAGGGATGACCTGTATGGTCTTGCCCAGATAATCGCCGCGCCGCTCTTTGTTGATGACCGAAAGGTATATACGGCCCGTAGTCCAGTTGTTCGATTGCGTGAGTTGCGCATGAGTGAACCGCTCGTAGTGGCCGAGATCCAGGTCCGTCTCCGCGCCGTCGTCTGTCACAAACACTTCGCCATGTTGAAAGGGCGACATGGTGCCGGGGTCTACGTTTATATAAGGGTCGAGTTTCTGAATGGTGACTTTGAGGCCGCGCGCTTCGAGCAGGCATCCTATGGAAGCGGCGGCCAGCCCCTTGCCGAGGCTCGAAACCACTCCGCCTGTAATGAAAATGTACTTGGTCATGGTGAGGTCTCCTCAATCAATCTTTTGACTTGCTCGTAATCCTGCCAGGTGTCAACACCTATCGAGCGGTGCTCGACCTTTACGACGCGAATTCTATAACCGTTTTCAAGCGCGCGAAGCTGCTCAAGGCTTTCGAGGCTTTCAAGCGACGACTCCTTCAGTCCGGCGAACTGCTGAAGAAAGCCGCTCCGGTACCCGTAGAGTCCCGAATGCTTGCGATAATTAGACAACAGCCCGGCGTCGCGGCGCAACGACTCTTCGAGCGCAAGTCCGGGGGCAGACCTGACGTAAGGAATCGGCGAGCGTGAAAAGTACAAAGCGAAGCCGCGCTCATCGGTAACAACTTTTACCACGCTCGGATTGAACACATCCTCCACCGAAGTAATAGGCTCTGAGGTTGTAGAGATAAGTATTCCGGGATCAATTATGAGAGGCTTGATGGCCGCATCTATGGTCGAAGGCTCTATCAGCGGCTCATCCCCCTGCACGTTGACTATTATTTCGGCGTCGAGCGATAGGGCGACTTCGGCTATGCGGTCGGTGCCCGAACGAGCTTCAGGCGAAGTGAGCACGGCCTCGCCTCCGTGAGAGCGCACCGCATCAACGATCCTCGCATCGTCGGTCGCAACTATTACGCGCGAAATCAATCGGGCGCGAGATGCTCGCTCCACTGTATGCATTATCATCGGAATTCCGGCCAGGGGGAGGAGGGGCTTACCCGGCAATCGAGTCGAGGTGTACCGCGCAGGGATTATCGCTATGGCTTCTCCCCTCACGGGCTTTCAGGATATCCCAATGGCAGGGAGGCTGTCAACAAGCGCCTGGTATTTGATGGCAGTTCTTCAAAAAATATCGAAATTATTTGATACAGATGCCGCCATCGACGGGTATCACAACTCCGCTCAGGTAAGCCGCAGCCCTCGAAGCCAGGAAGATGGCGACCCCGGCCATATCGGCAGGAGAGCCTATGCGTTTGAGCGGGCACTGCGCCTCGATTTGCTTCTGGAAGTTGTCTAAAAGCCATTCGGTCATCTTGCTTTCGAAGGGACCGGGAGCTACTGCGTTGACCGTTATGCCGCGCTCGCCGAGCTTCACGGCAAGAACTCTCGTCATGTGATGGACCGCCGCCTTGCTCGCAGAATAAGCATAGCTCTCTATGAAAGGCACACTCAGGCCGTCGATAGAACCTATGTTGATAACCCTGGCCGGGTCAGCAGGGCTTGCGGCTTTTTCGAGAAGCGACAGCAGGTCTCTCGTGAGAAAGAACATAGACTTGACGTTAAGGTCCATAACCTTGTCGAAGCCCTCTTCGGGGTATTCGGCAAGGGGCGCGCCCCACGCGGCCCCTGCATTGTTGACAAGTATGTGAAGCGATGACTCTCGTTCAGATAACTCACCGATCAAATGCGCGCGGCCTTCTGTTGTAGACACATCGGCCGGTATCGAGATGCATGTGCCTTCGGCAGAAAGCTCTTGGGCCACACCATCGCAGACCTCTTTCTTGCGCGAAGAGATGTAGACCTTCGCCCCGGCTTCCACATACCCTCGCGCTATCATAAGGCCGATGCCGCGAGAGCCTCCCGTCACGAGCGCCACTTTTCCTTCGATTGAAAACAGGTCTCGCACATTTATCGCCTGCTTGTTATCTAAAGCGTCGGTCATCATCTTCCTCCATTTTTAATCTTCCCGGTCAGGCATAAGCGCAATCATATATTGCGCCTTATGCTGGCGAAAGCGCGAGCCATTATCTAAAATTTGTCCGCCATCGGCAACCGCCTGTAGGCAAAGAGATCGCGCTCATTGAATTTCTGTCTGTCGCTGACGAAAGGAATCGGCTTATGAACATCGCCCGGCTTGCACTCGATAACATCGCCCGTTTCGGTGAATACACGGCCGTCTATTTCGAAGACCTCTCGTACACGAACGTCGAGATGTATTCTTCTGCGTGCAGGATGGCTTCCGTGCTGCGCGAGCATGGCGTGAAGCCTGAAGATCGTGTGGTGGTGATGATGCTGAACTCGCCCGATGTCCTGAGCGCCTTCGTCGCAACGTGGAAGATCGGCGCGGCCATCATTCCCGTCACCCCGATGTGGAACGCCCGCGAAGTCCGTTACGTGCTCGAAGACTCCGGCGCGCAGATAGTCGTGACATCGCCCGAACTGGCCTCGCGTTTGAAAGAGGCTTCAGAGGGGGTAGAAGGATTCAGAGAAGTTCTGGTCATGGGCGAAACCGAAGACGCGATCAATGTTCTGCCTGAAATCGAATCTGCGGAGCCTTTCGAGTCTCTGGTCGACCGCAACGAAGACAACCTGGCGATGCTTCTATACACATCGGGGACTACGGGCAATCCGAAAGGCGTCTGTCTCGGCCATGAAAATATGCTCTTCGTCGCCGATTCCGTCTACCAGTTCAATAAAGCCCTCGCCCCGATTCGCTCTGCGCTCGCGCTTCCCCTGAGCCATGTCTACGGCGTGCTTGTGATGAATTTCTACTATCGGAACGGAGCTATCTCGCGCATACTCCGCCGCTTCGACCCCGGAGAAGTCTTAAAAACGATTCAGGATTTCAGAGTCGACCGCCTGGCGGTCGTGCCGACGATGTTGACTTATTTGATAAATCACCCGGAGCGCGAAAGCTACGATTACTCATCGCTTGAGCGCGTCAATTCCGGCGGGGCCGCGCTATCGGAAGCCGTCCGCCTGGAATTCGAGCGCCTCTTCGATTGCAGCGTGGTGCAGGGCTATGGATTGTCTGAGACGGCAGGCGCATTGACGGGCTTCGCGCCCGAAGAAGACTACATTCCGGGATCGGTAGGCCGCAGTCTGCCCGGCATAGAAGTGTGCGTTATGGACTTCGACAACAATGTGCTCTCTCCGGGCGAGGTCGGCGAGATATGCGCGCGAGGGAAACACATCATGAAAGGGTATCTGAACAAAGAAGAAGAGACGCGCGAGGCGCTCGTCGGCGGGTGGCTGCACACAGGCGATATCGGGTACATAGACGAGCGGGGTTACGTCTTCATCACAGACCGAAAGAAAGACCTGATAATCAAAGGCGGCGAAAACATCTCTCCGCGCGAAATCGAAGAGGGGATATACCTGCACCCTTCGGTTGCCGAGGCAGCCGTCTTCGCCGTCCCGGATGAGACTTTCGGAGAAGAGATCATGGCCGCAGTCGTCCTCCGACCGGGCCGTTCGCTCACGGAAGAAGAACTCCGCGAGCACATCGGCGGCTATGTGACGAAATTCAAAATTCCCGCGAAGATAGTATTTTTGGAATCTCTGCCCAAGAACCCTACGGGCAAAATTCTGAAGCGCGCTTTGAAGGAACGATTCGCTCAATCTGAGGAGTAGGCATTCGGCAGGGCAATCACTTCTTCTTACCAATCACTGAAGATAAGAATTTGATCAGGTCATTTATAAAAGTGCTTTTTTGTATGGCCTTGATAGTCTTACGATCAATATCGTCCAGAATATTTTCCAACAACAATACATCCTGACTATTCTTCGACTCAGACTTATAAAGAAATTCTCCGGAATGTGATCTGAGTGTGTTCAGGTCTGCTTTCGAGTAATTCTGCTCTGCAAGCCATTCCATAAAATGTGGATTTTGAAAGACAAAAGTGTCTACTCCCGGTTTTGCCAAAAACACTTCGAATTTGGCACCGGATGATGCCTGGCGGAGTGCTTCTCTGTAAAAATCCTCCTTCTCTTGAATGCTGGCTTCATTAGTCATGTCAGCATTCAGCACAAGAGCTACCGGCGTCTCTTTGACGGCAAGAATCGACCGGGCCAGAGATTGTGCGGAGTAAAGACCGGACCCGACGACGAATTCAATGTCCTGGACAATATCATCCGGCAGAAGCTTCTTGATTATCTCCGCATCCGCTGGGCCTTCCGTTACTAGGTATGCTTTCTTCATATAATATCCTCGATAGTGATATTATAGTCGGGAACCCCCTTCTCGATGCAAATACGATACTTCGTTACGAGGGCTTGAGATATGTTCCTTCTCTCAAGCACGTATTCCACTTCTTCACCGGTCCATAAGAGTATCGTCTGAGGTGAGGTAAAGTGTGCCAGGGTTATTGCAGGTTCGGTAAAACCTTCACGACTGAAAACACTGCCGATTACGGCTCCCGGTCTGCGGAGAAGTTGATTGCGCAGCTTCGCAATGGGTTCGATATTGACTCTCGTGGCTTTATCTTTGCACTCGACAAGACATGCAAGCCCGCCTGTATAAACCACTCCATCGATCTGTTCAAGTTCATCCTTACCGATCCTGACACTGTAGGGCCAACGCACCTCTGCGCCATCAAGCTCGAAAGCTCGAATAACAAGGTACTCGAACGCCTTTCCCTGCCTCCAGCCAGGAGTTCTACCTCTCTTGATCGCTCTCCAAAGCTCCTGCAATTTATCCCAATCGTAGCCCGATATCTTTCTTTCATATCTTCGTGCCGTTGTCATTTCGCTCTCCTACGGCGAACAGGTGATGGCGGCCTCGCGCGAATATCATCTCATGGCACCGAGGCGCGAAAGCATACAGACTTTGCGGCGTCTTGAGGCGAGGTGAAGGATACGGTTTACTGATCGTTTTTCTTTTCTTCAAAGCGCTATGATCTTCTTTTAAAGAGAGAGCCAATAGCTATGGTAAGGAGTGTAGCCACTTCGCCTACGGTTGCTATTCCCAACCATTTCAGAAAGTCCGGCTCCAAGCTGAATCCGCCGATATGAAAGCCTTGAAAGATAATGATTAAAATCGTACAAATCAAAAGGACACCGAAGGCGCGAATGAGGAAATTCAACGCCTTTTCCCGAAGAGCGATATCGCTCAATGCTTGTTCCCGTTTGATGAACTCTTCGACAGAAAGCCGCTCTTCGATTCTTTCGTAGGAATGTAATGGAGAAGGGGTTGTATCCGTGTCTTTGCCGGCTAGATTTGCTTCGCTAAGTACCTTGGATGGCTCTTTAGGATCCATGGCAACAAAAACTCGATATTGAGCATAGAAAGGGAGATGTTAGAAATCTCTCCCTTTCGAACTTGATTGTTGCTTCGCTATTTTGCCGCGACAGCGGATAGAATCGGCATGACAAGTTCTTTGTACTGCTTGTTCTTTTCATCAAGCGAAGCGATCACATGCCCTGCTTTCCGCTCGTGTATCGCCCATTCAAGCAAGGTCAGAGCGTTATTAAAAAAATCCTTCCTGGTGCCTATTCCGGTTTCTTGCATCAGCCTCTCCAGCTCTCTAACCTTTTCTTCAGGCAATTCAAATTGAATTCTCACAGTATCACTCATAATCTATCACCTCTCATTCGGCCCTCATCCTATGCTCATTCAATGAGTCTGTCAAGAGTGTTTTTTGATTCATGGATCAGCCGTACAGGTCACTCCTGCAAGGCGGGTATCGCATCCCGCCAATTCACTTCGCGCCATTGGCCGCCTTTCGCTCTCCTAGGGCGAACAGGTGATGGCGGCCTCGCACGAATATCATCCCGTCAGATATTGCAGGCGTAGCCATAAGGACTTCGCCCATCGGGTTGGCCGCGAGCAATTCGTATTTCGGGCCGGTCTTGACCACGAAAATTTCGCCGTCTTCGCTCGAAAGGTAGAGCTTCCCGTCAGCCGCAACGGGCGAGGCGCTGTATGCCCCGCCTTTGTCAGCTATGCGCTGCTCGTAGATTTGCTCACCGGTCTTCGCGTCATAACAGGTCAGCACGCCATGGTTGGCGCAGGTGTAGAGGTAGTCGCCATAAATTATAGGGGTGGGTTGATATGGGCCGCCGCGCATCCTGCTCCATGCGACGTGCTCGTTAGAGGTCGCGCCGTCTTTGAGAGATATGTCGCCGGTCGCGCCCAACCGGATGGCGTAGATGGGTTTGATCGGGCGATAGCCGCTTGTGACGAAGATCAGACCGTGCCCGATTATGGGCGTGGGACATGTGATGAGAGAATTGCCCGCGAGCCGCCACAACTCTTTTCCGGTAAGGGGGTCGTAGCCGATTATGTGGTTCGTCCCGTTTACTATCATCTCAACGCGCGACTTCCCTTCGTAGACCGTAGGCGTGCCCCACGAGGGCAACTCTTCGCGCGAGGTGCGCCAGACCTCTTTGCCTGTCTTTATGTCGAAAGCCGCTATGAAATCTTCTTTCTGCGTGTCGCACTGAACTATGACCAGGTTCTTATAAATGATGGGCGAACTGGCCGTGCCCCATTGCAGGTCGGGAACATTGAAGGCTCCGAGGTCGAGCACTCCGAGGTCTTTCTTCCATAAAAGCTTGCCGTCGAAATCATAACAGTAAAGCCCTTCGGAACCGAAGAACGCGACCACGTATTTGCCGTCGGTCGCGGGAGTCGAGCTTGCATGTGTGGATTTGATATGGCGTTTGATTTTGGGCACGCCAACGTGCGCGGTCTTCTCCCAGATAATTTTGCCCGTGCGCTTATTGAGCGCATAGACCTTCCAGGTGTGTTTGCTCACGTCCGCAGCCGAATCGCCCGCGCCGTATAGTCCGTGACGGAAGTAAGTATTAGGGTCGCTGCTGATGGCTGTGGTGACGAATATGCGATTGCCCCATACTATGGGGCTTGAGTGAGCGAGTCCCGGAATAGCAATCTTCCACAAGATGTTGATCGATTTTTCGACATTCCAGGAGGTCGGAGTACCCTGACCGTCAGCGACCCCCGCTGCCCTCTCGCCGCGAAATGAAGGCCAGTTCTGCGCATGCACTACACCGGCAAAGCTCAAACACAGACAGAAGACTGCGACTCGTTTTAGCATGACTCCTCCTCGGGCATAGCTATCAGCCCTCAGCTATCAGGCTGACAACTGAGAACCGATAGTTGAGGGCTGAAGACTGAGGGCTGACGGCTGATAGCTGATAGCTGATTCAGCGTCGAGCGCCGGCGGCTTTGTCCGCGCCTGTCAGCGACAGGGCGTACAATTGATTGCGGTTCATTATGAACAGAGTGCCATTGGCGGGCACGGGCGTCGCATAGACCGAGCTTCCCATGTTGTACTCGCCTAAAACCTTCTTCTCTTTGCCCGCTTGCATAACCACTACGTCTCCGTCTTCGTCGCCCAGGTAGACCTTCCCGTCAATGACTATCGGAGACCCCCACACGGCGGCGAATGTGTCGTGTACCCAGTGAACCCGTCCCGTCTTTGCATCCAGGCAATGAAGGAAGCCGCTGAAGTCTGGGTAATAGATCAAGCCTTCATGAATTGCCGGAGTTGAAATAGAGCGGCGAATCTTATCGTAATGCCAGACCACTCCGCTCTTCGTGATGTCGCCTCGCTTGGTGGCGTCTATGGCGTAGAGGTGCCCGACTCCTTCCCCGTGCTCAGGATCCTGGCCGTTGGCTATGTAAACCTTGTTGTCCCACACGACGGCCGTAGAGATGACGTTGTTGCGCGTCTTGGGCCACGTTGAATCTTTAGGATTGGTGTCGAACTCCCAGAGCTTCTTTCCGCTCACGGCCTCATATCCCCGAATCCATCCGTCGCCCTGTCCCATTATGACCTGATCGACGCCGCCTATTTTGCCGACCGTAGGCGAAGCCCATTGCCCGTGCAATATGCGGTCTTCGACGGAGTTATCTTCCCATACAAGCTTGCCCGTGTTTTTGTTCACGGCGATCAGGCAGGGCGCTTTCGGAGAGGGGATGTTCACGTGGCTTTCGTCGTGTCCGTTCGATGTGTTTATGTAGATGAGGTCTCCGAACACAACGGGAGAACAATTCGCCATGTTGTGAGGCTGAGACCCCACCTCTTCCATCATGTCGAAAACCCATATAATGTCGGCGTCGTTCTTGCCCTTGAGCTTTTCATCCTTGAAGGGACCGTCGTTCTCTCCGTCGTGGAAGCCCTTTATGTCCAGACATACGACCTCACATCGGCTGGTGACATAATAGAGCCGCTCGCCTTCGACCAGCGGCGAAGAGCATATACCCTGAAAAGGCCAGTCGTTTACGCGCCCCTGCGGGAGTTTGTCCGAAACGGCCTGCCAGAGAAACTCTCCGTCCGATTCTCTGAAGGCCATCAGAATCCCCTTGTCGCCCGTGATCTTCGGGTCGCGCGGAGATTCGTTATTCGTTCCGAGAAAGACCATCCCGCCCGCGACGACAGGGTTTCCGTAGCTCTGCGAGCCGATGGGCTGCATCCACTTGACGTTTTTCTTGGATTCTATGTCCCAGCTTGTGGGCAGTCCTTTCATGTTAGAGATCATGTTGCGGTCGGCCGTCCCGCCCCACATGGGCCAGTCCCCCGTGCCTGGGTCTGAGGGCGAGGCAAAGTCGACCGTAGTAGCCCCCACGAATGCTGCCACTATTGCGATGGCGCTCACGCGCAGAAAAAGGAAGACTTTTTTCCTCATGATTTTCAATGTTTTCATAATTCAAAACCTACTTGTTTGCTGTCACCTTTATGTTGTCGAAAAAGACATCGAAAGGAGCATCGGCGTAAAGACCGGGACTCCCCTCCCTGTTGCCCATGGAATCGACCTTCTCGATCATCCAGGCAGAGGGTTCGGCTTCACCCACTGGCCATGCTTTTCCTCTGGCCCGCACCTTGCCGTCGGGCAGATTTTCGACCGTCAGCTTCAAATGATACCAGGTGTCGGCCTTCCACTTGAAAGGCACCCTGACCGTTCGAGTCGTCTCCGGCTGCCAGGACTCGATTGTAAGGCGTTGATGACCGCCCCAGAGCGTGAGCTGATACCTCTGGGCTATCACGCCCGCATCTCCCATCTGCCGCCGTCTTTCGACCGCGCGGACATCGGCCTCGACCGTGTAATCACTCATCCCATGAGGCCCCATAAACGATTGCGCGCGTTTGAGTCCCGGCGGATTGGGATTCTTCACAAGCGCCTTGTTGCCTTCCAGGTCGCGCACGGCGTACTTGCTCGTCGTGTTGAGCCAGTGGCGCGGGACGCTGCCCGCGGCTATCGCCTCGAAGTCTTCGGTCCAGGGCGGAGAGGGAATGACTCTCACTCCGGCAGTGCCCGTCACCTGTCCTACTGTGGCCTTGATAAGGCCCGCCTGTCCCGTCTTCTCCGAAGAGGCGGTGAACTGCCCGTCTCTGATTTCGCCTTTGAGACCGTCGAGCGACCATGTAGCGCCGCCTTCGCGAAGGAAGCGCCCCTTATGATCGAACAATCGAACGCGGAAGCGCACGCTCTCGCCCGGCTTGATGAGTATATCGTTCGGGACCACCTGAACGTGAGCGACTTCGCCTGACCCTGCGGCTGCGCTCTGGCTCGCTGCTGTAGAAGGCCGACTGCTGCCGGATTTCTTGCCTATGCAATAAATCGCAGCCTCCGAAACCAGATACATGCGCCCGTGAGAAACGGCAACCGAGGCGATGATCTTTTCGAATGCGCCCTCATCTCCAAGCTGATCTTTATCGAGAATCTCGCACTTGTCGGGACCGGGTTTGAGTATGAAGAACTCGCCGCTTTCTGTGCCGACATATAGTTTGCCGTCCGCAAGCACTAGAGAGGCTTTCTGGACCGTTCCAAGATTCTGGGTCCAGAGTTGCTCGCCCGTGTTCACGTCGAATGCGGCAAGGTTAGAGCCGTTGTCTATCTGGTAAATGCGGTCTCCGTCGAGCACGGGAGACGAGTATCCTCCGAGGAACTTCGTCACGCTCCATTTGATCTGGTCTTTGCCTATTTTGCCTTTCGCGGTGGCGTCTATGGCGGCGAGCAATCCCATTTCGCTTGTGTCGAGATTCTCTTCGCCATGAGAGACTATCGCCGTAGTGCCTTTCAGGATCACGCTCGTGTTGATACCGCGCTTGCTTATGGCGTAGGTCCACACAGGCTCGCCCGTCTGGGCTTTCATGGCGTAAACCGAACCGTCGCCTCCGCCTGCAATTATCAAGCGCGTCCCGTTGATGTCGGCTGCGATGGGCGTAGAATAAGTCGTGTCGAAGGGCCTGCCTCCCGGCAGAACCGTCCACACAGATTCGCCCGTCTTTTTATCGAAGGCCATGAAGCGATGCCTTCGCATAGCATTGTCGCCCCAGCCTTCCGTGACGCCGCTGACTATCACGAGATCGCCTTCGATTATGGGAGAGACCGTGCGCCCGCCGTGAGTGGTCCACTGTCCGAATTCTTCGGTCAGATACCGCTCCCACAGAACCTTGCCGTCGCGCGACAAGCACAGCAGCGTGCCGCCTACGCCGAGAGCATATATGTTGCCTGTCGCGGGGTCGCCCGTGGGCGAGGCCCACGCTATGCGATGAGGAGGCACGTCGCTCAGGAAGACGTTGAAGCGATGCTCCCAGATCATCTTGCCCGTGTCGGCATCGAGGCAACAGACGCGCTCCTGAAGCGACTCGCCCGCGCCCACAGGGTTCAGCAGATAGACGCGATTGTTCATGACTATTGGCGCAGAGCGTCCACCGTAAGGCGCTCTCCAGAGAAGGTTTTCGCCCGAAGGCGACCATTTATCGGGAAGCCCTTTTTCCTGCGATATGCCGTCGCGCGCCGGGCCGCGCCAGTCCGGCCAGTCGCTACCCTGCGAGGCGCGCTGAACGGGAATGAGCAAAAAGAGCAGAAGCGAAAAGATAAGGTATTTGGACGAGAAGGCATGCATAATCATTCACTCTCCACCCCCGCGCTCGTCCGGGATTCGCCGGTCTTCGAGAGGTGAATCCGACGGATTCAAGCTGCGGCCAGTTCGATAATCCACTTGACTCTTATAAATTCAAGATATAGTTTGCGAAAGTGAGAGTCAAGCAGAGTTCTCCAAAAACCGGCTCGATGCGGTTTGACATCCCTCGCGCCTGCCGCGAAAATCGAATCGTATTATGCGAAAACTCCATGTGAAAACAGGCTCCTGAAGTCCCTGGAAAAACTGTTGTCCCATACATTCTTCTGTGATAGCCTCCGCTTTAGAGAATGCCCCTGGAGACATTGTTCGCAGAACCGGGATGCGACCTCTCTCGACTATCCGGCGCAGATGACCGCTCAGGAGAAGCAACCTCTCACAGAGATAAGGTTGATGGGGCCGCCCCGGATGAAAGTTGAAGCCCTCCTTTACAGTCGGGCTACTGAAGTGAGATAGGGCTATGGTCAATATCAAGTGCTTACAATGCGGGCTGGTGAATTTTTCAGACGCTTCGGATTGCCGCAGGTGCGGTGCATCTTTATCCTTCTCTGACCCCGCAAGCGGCGGACCTTTTAGCCATTATCCGCCTCCCGTTCAGAATCCGCCTTACACGCCTCCCGGCCTGGCATACGCGGGCGCGCAAGGGGCAACGGCTTACAGTACTCCTTATGCGGTTCCATATAATCAACCGCCGAGCCTGCGACAGGGCTTTGCGATAACGGCCCTCGCGCTCGGCATCGGAGGGCTTATTATATGTCCGGCGGGCGTGCTCACGGCTATCCCCGGTCTCGTATTCGGAATAGTCGCCGTAGTCAAAGCCAACAAGTATCCGACCGAGTACGGCGGCAAAGGCATGGCGATAGCCGGCATCGTGATGAACGGGCTGCTCGTATTTCTCATCCCCATCATCGCGGCCATAGCGATTCCAAATTTGATAAAAGCTATCATCGAAGTAAACGAAGCGATAGCCATCGAGCAGATGCGTGAGATAGCCCTCGCGCAGTCGACATACCAATCAGACGAAGGTGGCGGTGTAGAGTTTGCCACCAAAGAAGAGCTTGTCGCGGCCGGGTACCTCACCTGGCCGGATGAGATGGACGGCTACAGGTTCACGATCAGAGTGGTCCGTTCCGCCCGCAACAAACCGGCCTCATTTCAAGCGGTCGCCGTCCCCGTAGACTATGGCTGGGACGGACGCAGATCATTCTACGTGGATGAAAGTTACGTGATACGTTACGCCGACAAAGGAGGGCGGGAAGCCGACGTGTACGACGAGCCTATAGCGGCAGCGCCCCGGTTGCGGCCCGGCCGGGATTCGCTCCATGCATCGGTTTATCCTGCCGTTCGCCTGCCGAGCGCCTTCGATCACTGATCGCTTCCATCGGGGAAGCAACCCGGCGCGGGTCGTTAGCTTCGCTGCTGAATTCGAGCAACACCGTGAAGAATCGTCTTCCGTCCCGATTCGAGCCTCAATATTTCAGGTGCGCCACCTTCGCCTTGCCCTTTTCGTAGACCGTCACCACGAATAAATCGTCGTATACGCTCTCGTTTATGAACGGAACCTGATCTCCGCCAAGCAGCCTTATCATCTCAGGCACCGTATTGCTGTGGCCCACTATAAGGACTCCCCCGCCGCCATGCTCATAGACCTTTTCGACCGCTTCTCTCAGCGACGCTTCCGACACCTTTCTCGGATTGGAAGGGTCCATCCGCAGCGGCACCTGTACGACTGCAATACCTGATGCCTCGGCGAGAGGTTGAGCGGTCTGTTGCGTCCGCAGGAATTGCGATGTATAGATCGCTTTGATTCCGGCCTTCTGTAATATGCGGGCAAGATTCTTCGAGCGCGCGAGACCTGCTTCGCTCAAGGGCGGATCATTCGGCGGGGTCTTCTCTTTCTCCGCGTGGCGGACGAGATAGACCGTCGTTGCGGAGAAATCGACCTTCGCCGAAATGTTCGAACATAGAGGAAGACCTGTCAGTAACAAAAGAACCAAAAGACTGCATCGCGCCGCAATGGAAGTGAGCTTCATTCAATCGACTCCTGAAAGGAATTTAATTCGGACGTAAGGTTATATCACGCAGCCAAGGGCAACGTCTAACGAGGAGAGCGGCGCGGCCCTTAGCTCGGCTTGGTCTTTTGAAAACCATCGCTGTAAGATATGACAAGCCTTTTTTCTGATTGCGCATGGTTGTCGATAAGGAGCTTTATGGTTATGAGAAAAATAATGATCCCTGCGATGGCTATCGCCCTGGCTGCGCCATCAATCATCATCGCCCAACCGAAGCCTGGCGGCCCGAGTGACCTCAAAGTCGATCACGTCAACGAGATACTGCAAATCTATGTCGCGCCCGAACGAAAAGACGGCCTGACGATAATGGTCTTCGAGATGAAGGACATGAAGTTCCTTTTCAATCAGAGGCTTTACAGTTGCATATTCGTCAACGGAAAGATCGTGCAGATACGCGAATACAACATGGACGATTCTTATGTCCGCGGAGAGGTGGAAATCGGGCCGGATGAAAAAGAGGTCGTCGCCTACTCAGGGGTATTGTCGCACCCGGAACAAATAGACCCTCACAACCGTTCCGCAATGTGGGGGGCGTTCGTAAAATCCGAGATAAAGCCTTTCAAATCCAGGTTAGAGGATTTGCCTGAATGGTGGGTCAGCAACCCTATACGCGAAAAGAAGAAAAAGAAAAATTCCTGACGGCGGCAAGTCTCTGCCGTGGCGAAAGCCTCCGCCTCGGCACTACAAACCGTTTTATGAGGAGTCTTTTTAGACGTCAGTGACGACACCTGGAAAGGATGAAAACATCTGCACCGTATAAGAAAGAAATCTTTGAGTCCGACAATCTGCCAGATTGTCGTTGCCGTCCGACTACCATCTCTCGACAAGCTGGCAGATTGTCGGACATTTTCTTAGGAGCCAGATTATGACGAGCAAACCACTTCTAACGGCGCTCTTTGTGGCGCTCTTTCCTCTCACAGCCTTTGCTCAGAACCCCAATGAAGATTTTCTCGCCGCAGCCAGAAAGGGCGACGTTGAAACCATCAAGTCGCTGCTCACCAAAGGCGTAGACGTGAATACGAAGACCAATTATGGAGCGACGGCTCTTTCCTACGCCTGCGACAGAGGCAACATAGAAATAGTAAAAATCCTGCTCGAACACGGGGCCGACCCGAATTCGCAAGACACCTTCTACGGGGCAACCCCTATAATATGGGCCGCCCAGAAAGGCCACGCAGAGGTGGTCGCTGCCTTACTCGACAAGGGCGCGCGCGGCACAGACCAGGCGCTGATGATGGGCATCGCGGGCGACCATACGGAGATGGTCAGGGTGATTCTCAAAAAAGGAAAGGTTCTGCCTCAGACGCTCGCCCTCGCCATGAAGAGGGCGACCGACGGCGGCAAGACTGAAATGGTGAAACTGCTCGAAGAGGCCGGAGCGGAATCTCCTGCCAAATCGGCCGCTCCCGTCGACAGGGAAACGCTCCATTCATACATAGGAAGGTACAGGGCCGAAGACGGCAAGATACTCAGCCTCAAATTCTCAGACGGAAAACTGATGGGGTCTTTTCCCGATAGAGGAATCGCCACGCTGAAGCCGGTCGATAAGACCACCTTTTCGCTCGTCGAGGCCGAAGGCGTAAAAGTGACCTTCCAGGTGGATGGAGAGAAGGTCACGGGTCTCCTGCTCGAACAGCAGGGAACCAAAACGGTCTTCAAGAGAGTGGAACTTTGATCTTCTCATCAAGGCAGAAGGATCGAAATCGATCAAGCGTTGGGAATTACTACGGACTCATTCCATGCCTTTGCGGCAGAAAGGTACACGATGAAAAAGATACTCGCTATATGCCTTTGTTTATGTTTTGCCGGACCGGTGTACGCGCAGAACTGGCCTTCATTTCGCGGCGAGAGGGCGTCAGGGGTCGCCGACGGCCAGCCTGCGCCAACCGAATGGAACGCCGAGAAATCCGTCAACATACTATGGAAGACTCCCATTCCGGGACTCGCTCACTCAAGCCCCGTAGTATGGGGCGACCGCGTGTTCGTCACCACAGCCATCAGCAGCGACCCTGATACTTACTTCCGTCACGGTCTCTACGGCGATGTCGATTCCGCCAAAGACGTGAGTAAACACACCTGGAAAGTCTACGCGCTCAATAAGCGCACGGGCAAAATTATTTGGGAGAAGACCGCACACGTTGGCGTGCCCAAAGTCAAACGCCACATCAAATCGACACACGCAAACTCCACCCCCGCGACCGACGGCAAATACGTGGTCGCGTTCTTCGGCTCCGAAGGGCTTTACTGCTATGACTTCAACGGAAAGCTTCTGTGGAAACAAGACCTCGGCGTGCTCGACACGGGATGGTTCTACGATCCCGATTATCAGTGGGAGACCGCAAGCTCGCCCGTCATCTATAAAGATATGGTCATAGTTCAATGCGACGTGCAGAAGGACTCCTTCATAGCGGCCTTCAACATCAAGACAGGCAAGCAGGTGTGGCGCACCGCCCGCGAAGAGATTCCTTCCTGGGGCACGCCTACCGTTTACGAAGGCAAGGCGCGGGCAGAGGTGATTACCAATGCAACGCGAGCGGTTCGCAGCTACGACCTCGCCACAGGCAAAGAGTTGTGGAGACTCGCGGGCAATCCCGAAGTCACGGCCACCACGCCCGTAATCGCGCACGACCTGATCTTTATATGCAACTCCTATCGCCCTAACCGCCCCATATACGCGATACGTCCGGGCGCGAAGGGCGATATAACGCTCAAGGACGGCAAGTCTTCGAGCGAGTACGTGGCATGGAGCAATCAGAACGCAGGGTCTTATATGCCCTCGCCCGTCGTCTACGGCGATTACCTTTACGTCTGCGCGAATCACGGCGTGCTGGCCTGCTACAACGCGAAGACGGGCGAGCGGATTTATCAGGAACGCATAGGCGGCAGAGGCGGCGCATACAGCGCCTCGCCCATCGCAGCCGATGGAAAGTTATACTTCACGAGCGAAGACGGCGAAATCTTCGTAGTGAAAGCCGGGCCGAAATACGAATTGCTGGCCACAAATTCCATGGGTGAAGTTCTGATGGCGACGCCCGCCATCTCTGAAGGGATGATATTCGTGCGAGGCCGCCATCATCTGTTCGCCGTAGGGGAGTCTAAAGAGTCGAAGCCGAAACCGGCTAAATAGAAGAGCGCATATATGCTATCATGAAAAACGCCGCTATGGATTAAATGATTCGAGCGCGGCTGGGACGGACGAATCTCTATTCAAGGTAAACTCAGGAGGAATTGAATGATAAAGCGCCTGTCTGATGTACCGGCATACTTAATTGCAGCTTGCCTGCTCACCCTTCCCTTTTTCTTTTCGCCCGCGACCCAAGCATCGGGGCCCGGAGCGAACTGGCCTCAATGGAGAGGCCCTGACGGCCAGGGCATATCTCTGGAAAAGAACCTTCCCGCCGAATGGAGCGATACGAAAAACGTTCGATGGAAGACGCCCATACCGGGACGGGGACATTCCTCGCCCATCGTGTGGGACGATCGCATATTCATGACGACCTCCATCGAAGGCGAGACTATGACGAGAGAGAAACCCATCGTTCACATGCTCGGAGATAAGGAGTTCAAGCATCCCGACTGGGCGGGTTCCAACCACAAACAAACCTTGAAGGTCGTTTGCGTCGATGCGAAGACGGGCAAGCTTCTATGGGAGCAGACCTCTTTCGAAGGCATAACTTTCGACCACCGGCACAGGAAAAACACTTATGCGTCTCCGACTCCTGTGACCGACGGCCGATACGTCTACGTTTCGTTCGGCTCGGAGGGCGTCTACTGCTATGACTTCAAGGGCAAGCTTATATGGAAACAATCTCTCGGCGGCATTCCGACACTGGGGATGGGGGCAGGCACTTCGCCCGTGCTCTACAAAGACCTCGTGATACTGCAATGCGATCAGCACCTGGGCGAGAACTCTTTCATAGCGGCTCTCGATAAAAAGACGGGCAAAGAAGCCTGGCGCGCAAAGCGACCTGTGCAGTCGAGTTGGACGACGCCCGTCATCGTCAACACCGCGACGCGTGCGGAGCTTGTCACGAACGGCAACGAATGGGTTATCTCTTACGACCCGGCTACGGGCAAGGAATACTGGCGCTGCCAGGGCGTAAAGAGCAACGCCATTCACACCCCGCTCGTGGGCAAAGACCTGGTTATCGTTTCAGCCGGTTATCCTCAGAAGCGCACGATAGCCATTCGCCTCGGAGGGTCAGGAGATTTGACCGAGACGCCGAACGTCCTTTGGAAATATGAGAAGGGCACTGCTTATGTCGCCTCGCCCATACTCTACGGGGATTATGTTTATCTCATATCCGACAAAGGGCTGCTGACGTGCCTGGACGCGAAAACGGGCGAGGTGAAGTACGAAGGCGGGCGCGTTCCCGTGCCTGCGACCTTTATGGCTTCGCCTGTGGCCTTCGACGGCAAGATACTCATAAGCAGCGAAGACGGCGACACATTCGTCGTCAAGGCGGGCGCTACGCACGAGATACTGAGAACCAATTCCATAGGCGAGCCGATCTATACTTCACCGGCTCTCGCCGGAGGAAAGGTTTACATACGTGCAGAGAAGCACCTCTACTGCATAGGCAACGGAAAGTGATCTCTGAAATCGGGCCGGGCCAATCCCGCAGGATATGGTCCGGCCAATCGTTTGAAGATTGCAGAAAATCGTTACGACATCCGGCGCGATGAGGGCGACCCCGGATGTCGTTTTCACAAATGTCCCCCGACCCGATCATTCTTTGAACACAGGAGTCAGATTTATCATGGAAACAACTCCCTGGTATCGTTCCACTGCGGTAATAGCCGTCCTGTCGATACTCTTCCCTCCGCTCGGTCTCGTGTTGCTGTGGGCGAAACCCGGCGAAAGCGCATTGAACAAGATCGTCGGGTCTATGGTCATTATCGCGCTCGGTTGCAGCTACATAATCGTGCTATCGAAAATCGGAGTCTTGTCCGGCATATTCATCACCGACCCCAACACCGAAGCCCACTACGAGGAACTCGAACGCCACCGCGCCGAACAGCGCGCGTCCTCTTCCGAAGCTCAACCCGGTTCAACCTCCACCGATGCAGCGGGAAGCGATAATGCGGCAGCCGCCAATGCGAATACATCAAGCGCCGGGGCGAACACCGCAGCGCCCTCGCCGGGCAGCGCCGCCGGGGCGCGTTCTTACTGGACCAATTACAGAGGGCCGGACAGGGCGGGCCGCTACGATGAAAAGGCCATAAAGACGAACTGGTCCAACGAAGGGCTTCCCCTTCTCTGGCGGCAGCCCGTAGGGGCGGGCTATGCCTCTTTCGTCGTGGCCGAAGGGCGGGCCTTCACCATAGAGCAACGCAGGCGGCAAGAGGTCGTCACCGCTTACGACATTGAGACGGGCCGAGAGGTATGGACTCACTCATGGGATGCTGAGTTCACAGAGACGAATGGCGACGGCCCGCGCGCAACTCCTACATGGGACGAAGGGCGCATCTATGCGCTGGGGGCAACGGGCGAGCTAAGATGCCTTGAGGCGAAGACAGGAAAGCGAATATGGTCGCGCAACATACTGAGCGAAAACGACGCGGATAATCTAAGCTGGGGCATGGCCGGTTCCCCTCTCGTCGTAGACGACAAGGTGATAGTCCTTCCGGGCGGCAGAAAGGGGAAATCGGTCGCGGCCTATAACAAGCTCACGGGCGCTCCCTTATGGAAATCGCTCAACGACCGTCAGGCATACACATCGCCCATGCTCGTAAATCTCGCGGGCAAGCGGCACATACTCGCAGTCACCGCCACACGCGCAGTGGGGGTGGCCATTGAGGACGGCTCGCTTCTATGGGAGTACCCCTGGACGACCGATATGGGGATCAACTGTTCGCAGCCTGTCATCGTGGATCAGAACCGTTTCTTCATCTCTTCGGGTTACGGCAAGGGAGCGGCGCTCGTGGAACTGACCGCAAGCGGAGGGAGATTCAACACGCGCACCGTGTGGCAGAATAATCTGATGAAGAACAAGTTCAACAGTTCGGTCCTCTACAACGGTCACATATATGGCCTTGATGAAAGCATACTGAGTTGTATGAACGTTGAGACAGGCGAGCGGAAATGGAAAGGGGGCCGTTACGGCTACGGCCAGATTCTGCTTGCGGGCGATCACCTGATCGTTTTGACCGATGCGGGAGATATTGTGCTTATAAAAGCGACTCCCGAACGCCACATGGAGATGGCGCGGTTTTCCGCCCTCGAAGGAAAGACGTGGAATTATCCGGCCATAGCCGGAGGCCGCCTTCTCGTCCGCAATGCAAATCAGATGGCTTGCTATAACCTCGCGGCGGAATGACGGGGCGGCGCATAAGCGAGTCGAAAGGATAGCTGCATCAGTACCCCGACCGTGCGGGGGCCTTTCCGAACGCAGTCGGCATGGAGGGCCTATAGGAACGATAACAAGAATAACATCAAGGCTGCTCAGGTATCAGCGGAATCGCTGTTCCTGACTTCACCTTGCTCACCACTACGCTTGTCTGGAACCGTCTTATGCTGGGATTTTCAATGAAAAAGCGGCGCGTGAAAGCCTCGTACTCCTGCATGTCCTTCGCCATAATAATGAGAATGAAGTCCGCATTTCCCGTCACGTGATAACACTGCATCACTTCGGGCGCGGCGAGCATCAGCTTCTTAAACTCATCGAGCACAAACGACAGAGGGCGCTCCTGCTCAAGCGTCACCTCGACAATGACGGTCAATCGTCGTCCGATTGTCTCAGGAGAAACTATAGCCACATCAGCTTCAATAACTCTCTCCTCCCGCAGCCGCTTGAGCCGACGCTGAACCGCTGAGGGAGATAGACCTACGCGGCTGGCGATTTTCTCTGTGGGAAGGCGATTATCGCGCTGAACGATACTCAGGATTTTAAGGTCGAATGAGTCCATTTCTCTTTGCTTCACGGAATTTTGTCACAACCGTTAAATATAGAGCAGGATTCCCGCATCAGGCTATCGGATTAAGATGATTTTCACCTTCAGTTCCGTGCTATTCTTAAGGAGCGTTAAGCGTAACCATATCTAATAAGAGGAATTTCAACTATGCGGCTGCTACTTGTAAGTATCATATTTATCTCCATTACATCTGCTCCACTCGCACAGGATAAGAAAGAAATCCTTCCACCTCAGGAGAGCCAGGATGATTGGGTCAGGGCGAGCGCCGAGTCCGTCAAACTCTCTGCGACCCGCCTCCAATCCATGGAGAGCGCGATCGGTTCAGGGCAGTTCAAAAAAATCACAAGTGTCCTGATTGCCCGGCATGGGAAACTGGTTTACGAATCATATTTCGATGGCTCCGGCGCTTCCGCTCTCAGGAACACCCGTTCGGCGACCAAGACGATCACAGGCATGTTGACAGGCATCGCCATTGACAAAAAGTTGCTGGCGGGTGTGGGCGCTCCCGTGCTTCGATTCTTTCCAGACAAAGGGCCGGTTCAAAACCCGGACCCGCGCAAGGAGAAAATCACGGTGGAAGACTTCCTCACCATGAGCTCGCTCCTGGAGTGTGATGACCAGAATCAATTTTCTCGCGGAAATGAGGAGCGAATGTACCTCATCGAGGATTATGTCAAGTTCACACTGGATTTGCCCATAAGGGGATTTCCAGCGTGGGCGACGAAGCCGAAAGATTCGCCTTACGGGCGGAGTTTCGGCTATTGCACGGCGGGCGTGGCGACGCTCGGCGGAGTATTAGAGCGAGCAACAAAAACGTCTGTGCCTGAATTCGCTGCAAAGAACCTGTTTGCTCCGCTCGGAATTCAGAAGGCGGAGTGGCAGATTACTCCGACCGGTCTGGCTATGACCGGCGGCGGCTTGGAATTGCAGAGCCGGGATTTACTGAAGCTTGGACAGTTGTATCTCAACGACGGCACCTGGAACGGCAATCGCATCGTATCTGAGGGCTGGGTGAAAACGTCCACAAAGCCGCACGCTCAGGTTGATGATGAAACCAGGTACGGATACCTTTGGTGGCTGAAGTCGTTCAGGTCCGGCGACAAAAAACATGCTTCGTATTTGATGCAGGGCAACGGCGGAAACAAGGTAGCGGTATTCCCGGCTCTGGATATGGTCGTTGTCATCACAAGTACGAATTATAATACTCGCGGAATGCACGAACAGACCGACCGTCTGTTGTCTGAGTACATTCTTCAAGCAATCGAGCTGTAAAATTCATCAGGGCGTTGCGATTCCAAATGCTGCGTCTGACAAATCGATGAAGCTGGTGAGCTTTGCCTGCTACTTATAGGCAAGTTGTCTCTCTCGGTATAAATGCTTTATAGCTCCAGAAAAGACCAAACTCATACCTCGCGCGGGTTCGCTTGATAGCCCCCTTCCCGCTACCTATAATTGACAGGTTCGCCTTATGTTTGTAGAGGGAACCTTATGCCTATAACGAAAGACGATGTCGAAAATATAGCGATGCTTGCAAGGCTTGAACTCACGGATGAAGAGACCGAGGCGTTCACGCGGCAACTCGGCTCAATACTCGATTACATAGACAAGCTCGATGAACTAGACACTGCGGACGTTCCGCGCATATCTCCTTGCTCGACCGCGAGCGGCGATACAGAGTACGCGCGCCGCGATGACGTGGTGAGACCGGGCCTGGGCCAGCGCCTCGCAACGGAAAACGCGCCCGATGCGGAGGCCGGATACTTCAAAGTCCCGAAAGTGATAGGCGGCTGAGGGAAGCAGGGGTGCAGGGGTGCAGGGGTGCAGGGGTGCAGGGGTGCAGGGGCGCAGGGGTGCCGCAGGAGCAAGGGTCAGTTGAATCAAGCATCATTTCAACGGAGATTTATTTGGAACTCAGGGAACTATCCATAAGAACTATCAGGGAGCGAATCGCCGCGCGTACACTGTCGGCTGTTGAGTTGTGCCGCGCGGCGCTCGACCGCATCGAGCGGCTCTCGGAACTGAATGCATTCATCACCGTCACCGCAGACGCGGCGCTCGCGCGCGCCGAACAGATAGACCGCGCCGCCGCGAGCGGCGATCCCCTTCCCCCGCTCGCGGGCGCGATAATCGCCATCAAAGACAATATGGTCATAAGCGGCGTGCGCACGACGGCAGGCTCGCGGATTTTGTTCAACTACAAGCCGCCCTATACCGCAACAGCAGTCGAGCGGCTCCGGCAGGCGGGCGCGATAGTCGTTGGCAAGACCAATTGCGATGAGTTCGCAATGGGATCGTCGAATGAAAACTCGGCTTACGGCCCGGTCAAAAACCCATGGGATGCGGCCCGCGTGCCGGGAGGCTCGTCGGGCGGGTCTGCGGTCGCCGTCGCAGCAGGGATGGCCACGGCCGCGCTCGGCTCAGACACGGGCGGTTCTATCCGACAGCCTGCATCGCTTTGCGGCGTCGTGGGGATCAAGCCCACTTACGGGCGTGTGTCTCGATACGGTTTGATAGCGTTCGGCTCGTCGCTCGATCAGATAGGCCCGCTGGCAAACTCGGTCGAAGATGTCGCACGGATACTGAACTCGATAGCGGGCCGCGACTCAAGCGATTCGACATCGAGCGATATTGAGACGGACGACTACGTGGCCGCGCTTGAAGGAGACGCGCGCGGCCTGCGCGTGGGAGTCCCGCGCCAGTATTACGGCGAAGGTCTCGACCCGGAAGTCAGAGCGCACATAGAGGCGGCGATCAAAAAGTTTGAAGAGATGGGCGCGGAAATCGTGGACGTGGGACTCCCGCACACAGAGTATGCAGTACCGGTTTACTACCTGATAGCGACTGCGGAAGCGAGTTCGAACCTCGCTCGCTACGACGGCGTGCGCTACGGGTTTCGCGCCGAAGAAGCCCCGACCCTCAAAGAGATGTACAGCCGCACACGCGATCAGGGATTCGGTGCCGAAGTGAAGCGGCGAATAATGCTCGGCACTTATGCGCTGTCGGCCGGGTATTACGATGCTTACTACGGCAAAGCGCAAAAGGTGCGTTCGTTGATCGAGAGCGATTTTCGCAACGCCTTCGCCTCCTGCGATGTGATCGCAACTCCCACATCCCCCACGCCCGCGTTCCGGCTGGGCGAGAAGACCGATGACCCGCTGGAGATGTATCTGTCCGATATCTATACCATCACCGTAAACCTCGCGGGCGTGCCGGGCGTGAGCCTGCCATGCGGACTCTCATCCGAAGGTCTGCCCATAGGGATACAACTTATCGGCCGCCACTTCGACGAAGCGCGATTGCTCAGGGCGGCACGCAACCTGGAGCGGGCTATAGCGTTTAATTCGAAACCGGGCGCTGTTGAAAATTTATGACTTTCGCTCGACGCAAGCTTTCTGTGCAAGAGAGCAAGGGGGACTCAGAAAGGATGAAGGCAGAAGGCGGAAGGATGAAAGCTGATGGTGAAGATGTCGATTCATCCTTCATCCCTCATCCTTCATCCTTTCCGAAGCCCCGCAGCCCGATCAGCAGCCCCGGCGAAGAGAGTTCTTTCGGCTCGACCGACCTCTTGTTGTTATTGCTGACCCTGATCTGGGGGTCGAACTTCACTGTGATAAAGTATTCGCTCGAAGACCTGCTGCCGCTCAGTTTCAACGGGTTGCGATTCGTTATAGCATCGGGCGTGATCTTTGTGCTCGCGCGGGCTTCGGGGAGAGACCTGAAGGTGCCGCGCGGCGACGGGTGGCGTCTGTTCGGCCTGGGCGTTCTGGCAAATGTCTTATATCAAACTCTTTTCATAACCGGTATGGCGCGCACACGGACGGGCAATGCCGCGCTGATACTCGCAACCACACCGCTCTTTACAGCCTTGATAGGCCGCCTCTACAAGCAGGAATATTTCACAGGGCGCGGGGTCGCAGGATTGCTGCTCGCTTTCACGGGCATAGTGCTGATCGTACTCAGCGGCAACAAGGATGTCGGATTCGGCGAGACTCTCGCGGGCGATTGTTTGATGATAGGCGCATCCGTTTGCTGGGCCGTCTACACGGTCGGGGCGAGGCGACTCGTTCACACTTACGGGTCGCTTAAATCCACGACGATAATGATGGTCGCAGGGACGCCGGTTTTTCTCGTTGTGTGCGCGCCGGAACTCTGGGCGCAGGACTGGTCGCGCGTAAGGCCCCTCGCATGGGCAGGAGTTGCCTACAGCGGGTTGCTTGCAATCGCGCTGGCTCAATTTATATGGAATTACGGAGTGCGCAAGTTGGGTTCCACGCGGACAGCCATCTATTCGAATGTCACACCCATCGTAGCGGTCTTCGTCGCGTGGCTTGCGCTCGGCGAATCGCCAACCTGGGGCCAGTTTTCGGGCGCGGCGGTCATCTTCTCGGGTCTCTACCTGGCGCGTCGCGGGATGACAGCCGCACCCAGGTCAGTAGTCAGTGGTCAGTAGTCAGTGGTCATAAAGATTTCTTTCTTGCGTAGCACTTTCATCAGGGCTCTGATTTATACTCTGCACGGCATGGATTGAAACTTTTCATCAAGCTC
>JAKEHD010000358.1 GCA_022615215.1 Blastocatellia bacterium | reverse complement strand
GCCACCTTCCTCGACGTGCGGGAGGCCGACGAGTTCGAGCAGGGGACGATCCCCGGATCGGTGTTCATCCCCCGGGGCAACCTGGAGGGGTCGGTCGAGGGCAAGCTTCCCGACAAGAGCGCTCCCGTCGTCGTCTACTGCGCCGGCGGAACCCGTTCCGCCTTTGCCGCCAAGACGCTGGCCGAGCTCGGCTACAGCGACGTCGTGTCGATGGCCGGCGGGTTCAACCAGTGGAAGAACGAGGGCCGCAACTGGGCCACGCCCCAGTCGCTGTCGGCCGAGCAGCGCAACCGAGCGATTCTTCTCGGATTGATGACCGCGGCCGGTTGGGACTTCTATCGCAACGAATGGTGGCATTACCAATTGTTCGACGCGCGTCGCTATCCGCTCTATTCCGATTCGGCCCCTCTACTAAATGAGCCGGTGAACGCTTACAAAATAAATAGCTTAGACAAATGCCTTGAGATTCAGTTCTCATCTTCGTACACAGTCAAAGCAAGCCCTTGATCCTCAAGGAGTTAAATTGATGCGAGGCTGTTGTTTCTAAGTCCTTCATATTCACAGTTTCAAAAATCCCGTTAGGAGTACCGGAAAAGCAGATGCCCCGATAAAGATTTCTTTCTTCCGGCCCTGACTTGATAAGCTATGGGGTGACTAATATTTTACGGCGCACCGATGGCCGCCTTGCCCGGCTGACCGTTACCGATTCCATTTGCATTCTTGCCGCAAACAATTTATTTATGCCGGACGGCGCGGCGATCCGCTTATGAAGGAGGGATTTGATTCGATATGAATTACTCAAACGTTCTCAAAACGCAAACGCGAGGATTGCCTTACACGATGATCTTCTTTCTGATATCGATGTGGGCGTCGGGCGCGCTCGCCTCCACAACGTTGGGTCGGCAGGACACTGCTAACGCGGGCGCTCAATCCTCTCAACCGGCAGAGACTGCGCCGGTTCCCATCCCTGAAATCGTCGCGCGCTCCCAAGAGGTGTCGGCGGCCCTTCGAGCTATGGAAGCCGGTCTCGATTCCGATACCTCGATAGCCCTGGCCGGAGAGCGACTGCCTGCGCTCGCGCGCGAGATAGATGCGCGAGCGGGCGAAACCTCCAGAATACTCGGGGCGCAGCCTTCGCTTGAAACGCTTCGCAAAATCGAAGCCGATTGGCTTGCTCTCAATGCGAGTCTTCCCGCCTGGAAACGCGACCTGCAAGCCCGCGCCACGCGGCTCGAAACGGACCTCGAACGCCTCGCCTCCTTCGTAGCCACCTGGGAGCAGACCCTTGAATCGGCGAAAAGCTCCGGCGTTCCGCAGGAAATCCTCGACCGCGTGGAAGCGACCATCGCTCTTATAAGGCGAACGCGCGAGCGGGTCGAGCGAAGGCGCGCGCATGTGCTCACCCTCCAGAGCCGCGTGTTCGAACAGGAAGCGCGCATCAATGAAACTATAGCTTTGATCAGACAGACCCGCGAAGCTGCCGTAAGCCGCCTATTCTTCAGAGACAGCCCGCCCCTCTGGAGCGCCTCTCTATGGACGCGCTCGATGGACGATCTCCTCAGTGAAGGTCGGGAGTCTATAGCCGCACAGCGCATGGCGCTCGGCGAATATGCCGGAAGACAGACGGAGAGGTTCATACTTCACGCCGTCCTTTTTCTCTTGCTGGTCGCATTGCTCTATTCAGCGCGGCGCAGGAAAGAAACCCTTATGCAAGATCGCACGTGGGCCGAAAAGGAACCGGACCTGAAACCGGCTATGATTATCTTCAAGCTCCCGGTTGCGACGGCTCTGCTGCTTTCGATTCTTGCGAGCACATGGATTTATCCGCAAGCGCCGCGCGCGCTCGGCGCGCTTCTAGGGGCTGTCGCGCTCGTCCCGGCCATAATCGTTCTCCGTCACCTCGTGGAAAGAAAGATGCTTCCCCTGACGAGCGCGCTCGCGGTCTTCTACTTTATCGACCGGCTGCGGGAACTTGCGGCGTCCGGGCTTCTGACTTCGCGGCTTCTGCTTCTCGCCGAGGCGCTCGGCGCTATTCTGTTTCTCGCGTGGCTGATTAAACGGACGCGGCCCGAAGAAACGTCGGACGCCGCGCCGAACCGCAAGTGGAAAATCATCACTCTCGCCGCCCGCACGGGGCTTGTTATTTTTGCATTCGTCTCGATAGCGAACGCGCTCGGATACGTAGGTCTTGCCCGCATCATAGGCAACGCCGCCATGGGCAGCGCCTATATAGCCGTAACGCTTTACGCCGTGCTACAGATTCTCTATAGCCTTGTGACGCTGGCCCTGCGCGTGCGTCCGCTTGTGATGCTCGGCATGGTGAGGGCGCACGAAGCGTTGCTCTTTCGCCGGGCGCAAATTGCGCTCCGATGGGTCGCCGCCTTTATATGGGTTCTGCTTACGCTCGATCTTCTGGCCTTGCGCGAGCCGCTGTTTGCGAGGGCAAGAAGCGTGCTTGGGGCGGAATTCGCGTTGCGCGCGATTCACGTGTCGCTCGGCGATGTGGTTATTTTCATCCTCACCGTATGGTTTTCGTTCCTGCTGTCGCGGTTCCTCCGGTTCGCGCTCGAAGAAGAGGTCTACGCGCGAGTGGAACTGGCTCGCGGAATTCCGTATGCGGTCTCGACCATGCTTCACTACGTGGTGCTGCTCATAGGCTTCTTCCTGGCTATGGCGGCCATAGGGGTCAACCTCGACCGCTTCGCCATTTTGGCAGGGGCTTTGGGCGTAGGCATAGGGTTCGGGCTACAGAACATCGTGAACAACTTCGTTTCGGGCCTGATACTGCTCTTCGAACGCCCCGTGAAAGTGGGCGATACGGTTCAGTTGGGCGAGCGGGGCGGAGAGTTGAAGCGAATAGGACTGCGCGCAAGCATTATGCGCACGTGGGAGGGTTCGGAGGTCATAGTGCCGAACGGGGGATTGATTTCAGAGGAAGTGATCAACTGGACGCTTTCCGATCAGCAGCGGAGAATGGAGATGTCTGTAGGCGTGGCTTATGGCACAGACCCCGAACGAGTGATCGAACTGCTCACGGAGGTAGCCTCGTCGCATCCCGATGTCATGGAAGACCCCGCGCCACAGGCGCTGTTTGTGGGATTCGGGGACAGCTCTCTCGATTTCATCCTTCGCGCCTGGACCGACCATTTCGACCGCTGGATGACAATCCGCAGCGAACTGATGGTCGGGATAAACACGGCGCTTCGCGAGGCGCGGATTTCAATCCCCTTTCCGCAGCGAGACCTTCATTTCCAGAGCATAGCCCCCGAAGCCGGAAAGGCGTTGCTTGGAACGATGAGCGACTCACAGAAATGATGGATTCAGCTATCAGCTATCAGCTATCAGCTATC
>JAKEHD010000357.1 GCA_022615215.1 Blastocatellia bacterium | reverse complement strand
TAATTCTCCTGATCGGGAGTGGGGTTGAGTCTGATTTTATGAGTTCTGTGCATCTTCTTCAAAGGTACTCATTTCGTAGAGATATTACTCCTTATGGCTACATTATCAAAGGCTAGACCCTATCTCCTCGACTAGAAGGCAAGAAAAAGCTTGCAGCCCGCTGAATTGAGTTCGATCTTTTTCAGGAGAAACAGTCCACGCAAAACGGGGTAAGTCACGCGAGGGAATCTCCAAAAGCCGTCTCGCTCCAGACTTACTGCTGCAAGCTTATATGAAAGTAAAGACAGAAATGCGAAGCACGGCTGGAGACACCTCCACCAGCCGCAATCTTCGCGGGTTTTTGAGCACAAATTTAAATTTACTCTCGTCGTCGTTCCTTAAAGCCGTCCCTGCCCGCAGATATTACACTTCGAGGGCGGGACGGGTCAAGTCATTATGGGGGGCGAATCTGCTCGAACCTGAATTTTTACCACATCCACCCGCGCGAGGCATAGCGAAAATCCGCTTGAGGAAAAAGATCGCAGTATACCCTTCGTCTTCCTTATGAAGAATTCCCCATACTCCATATCGGACTGATCGCCAGCAAATCCGAACGAGCGAAAGAGGGCGGTTCTCAGTTGCCCGGCTACTTGAGCTCGACGGTCGCCCCTGCGTCCGTAAGCTTCTTTTTAACCTCTTCGGCCTCGGTCTTGTTCACGCCTTCCTTGATAGGCTTGGGCGCGGCTTCGACGAGGTCTTTCGCCTCTTTGAGACCGAGGGCCGTAAGCTCGCGAACAACCTTGATGATGCCGATCTTCTTGCTTGGGTCGGCCATGCCCGTGAGAATGACATCGAACTCGTCTTTCTCTTCAACGGCCGGGGCCGCAGCAGCGCCGCCGCCCGCAGCGGGAGCCGTTGCCACAGCAGCCGCAGCCGCAGAGACGCCGAATGTCTCTTCCATCATCTTCACAAGCTCGCTTGCTTCGAGCAAAGTGAGGTCTTTGATCTGATCGACAATATTTTGAAGTTTCTCTGTTGACATAACTCTATGTGTCCTCCTGAATAACTTATGCTAACTGAACCGGCATGCCGCTCGACCGGTGCATCTCCGATTCGAGCGCGCCCTGAGAGCCGCTCCACTGACACGAAGCAAGGCGGCGATTATTTATTGCGACGAACCGACCCGGATTTCCACAAAACCGGCCCGGAAATTACTGCGATTCCCTTTGAGCGCGGACCTGATCTATCACTATGGTCAGGTTGCGCGCGACCCCTGCTGTAACGACCGCAAGGCGTTGAGCGCCGCTGTTGATCAAAAACATCATCTTCGATATAAGCTCTTCCTTCGAAGGCATATTCGAGAGGGCCTCAAGGTCGGCGGGCTTTATGACACGGCCCTCGACTATGCCTGCTTTGAAAGCGAAAGCGGCGCTCTCTTTGGCCCATTTCGAAAGGACTTTCGCCAGAGTCACGGGGTCGTCCTTAGAGAGCGCCACTGCGGTCGAGCCTGTAAAATCGTCCTGCAATACTTCGACAGGCGTGCCTTTGGCTGCCCGGAGGGCCAGCGTGTTTTTCACGACCCGGTAATAAAGATCGGCCTCACGCATTTCGCGGCGCAACCGTTCATCGTCGGCTACCTTTATGCCCTTGAACTGGACCAGCATCGCATGGGGCGATTGCTGAAACTCTTCGCGGAGGAACTCTATATCCTGCTGCTTTTGTTGCTTTGTCTTCACGATTCAACCCTTTCGCTTGCGAATGCGCAATTAAAACTCCGATGTGTTCAGCCTGATGCCCGGTCCCATGGTCGAAGAGATCGAGGCGCTCTTGACGTACTTGCCTTTCGCGGTCGTGGGCTTTGCGCGCACAACTGCCTCG
Source organism: Blastocatellia bacterium (assembly GCA_022615215.1). GTDB lineage: Bacteria > Acidobacteriota > Blastocatellia > UBA7656 > UBA7656 > JAKEHD01. The sequence continues at coordinate 2,806 of JAKEHD010000357.1, read as the reverse complement.
ATCAGAGTCTTTGCGTTTTCAACCAGCCGCTCTCTATCGAAGCTGACCTTGCCGACGGGCGCGTGAATCACGCCCGTCTTATCGACGCGGAATTCGATTTTTCCGGCTTTGGTCTCGCGCACCGCGCGGCCCACGTCGAAAGTCACAGTCCCCGTCTTGGGGTTGGGCATAAGCCCGCGCGGGCCGAGTATCTTTCCCAACTGGCCGACCGATCTCATCATATCGGGCGACGCGATGAGCGCATCGAAATCGAGCCATCCGCCCTTTATGCGGTCGACTATATCCTCGCCGCCGATTTCGTCGGCCCCCGCCTCGCGGGCCTCTTCCACCTTTTCGGCCGAGGTGATAACCACCACGCGCTTGGACTTGCCCAGGCCGTTTGGAAGCACAACCGTTCCCCGCACCATCTGATCTGCCTTGCGCGGGTCGACGCCGAGATTCATCTCGACCTCTACGGTTTCGTCGAACTTCGCATAAGCGATCTTTTTGGCCAGTTCTATGGCCTCATCGACCGAATAAAGATGATTGCGGTCGACCTGCTCGGCGGCGTCTCTGTATTTTTTACCTGCCATAATTTTTCTCTCCCAGGTGATTAACGTGGCCTGCTTTCCAGCGCGGCCACTCCCTTTCGGCTCTCTCGTTTCAAGCGCCGATTATCTTCACATGCCAAAAGGCCCGCAATGATCCGTCCGTCTTTATTCCCTCAAAAGTTTTATGGGGGTAAGAAGCGATCAATTCGAGAGCGGGCCGTCGAACCGAACAGCTAGTCTACGACCTCAAGCCCCATATTGCGGGCCGTCCCCTCGATAGTCCGCATCGCCGACTCGACGGAAGTCGTGTTCAGATCGGGCATCTTCGTGCGGGCGATCTCTTCAAGCTGTTTGCGAGTGACGCGGCCTACGTGATCGCGATTGGGCCGGGCAGACCCTTTCTCCACACCCGCAGCCTTCTTCAGAAGATCAGCGGCGGGCGGCGTCTTGGTTATAAAAGTGAAGGAACGATCCGCGTAGACTGTTATGACTACGGGAATGTTCACATCACCGAGGTTTGCGGTCTTGGAGTTGAACGCTTTGCAGAACTCCATGATGTTGACGCCGTGTTGTCCGAGGGCAGGCCCTATGGGCGGCGCGGGATTGGCTTTCCCGGCCGGGACTTGAAGCTTTATATATGCATTGATTTTCTTCGCCATATACGGGTCAATGTCGAACCGGGCCGCACGAACGATATGGAACGACCGATATTATCCGTTATTGCGACTTGCGGCTCTCCCCTTTCTATCAAAATTATGTAATGAGCGAGGATGAACGATGAGTATGTATTTGATTCATCATTCATCATTTCCTCTCGTCATTCCTCTTCCGAGAAGGTCAATCTTTCAACGTCCAAAAAATTCAATTCCACCGGTGTCGAACGCCCGAAGATCGTTACCATCACCTTGAGCACGCCTTTGTCGGGATTGATCTCTTCAACCTGTCCCGTGAACCCGTTGAACGGGCCTGAAAGTATTCGCACGTGTTCGCCGTGAGTGAACGTGTGCTTGGGCTTGGGTTTTTCCGCAGCCTCTGTGACGTGATGCACGATCTGGTCTACCTCTTCAGGGGTGAGCGGGGTGGGCTTCTGCCCTCCGACGAACCCCGTGACTTTCGGCGTAGACTTGATTATGTGCCATATCTTTTCGCTGATCTCGCCCTTGTCATCGGTTTCGATCTCGACCAGCACATATCCGGGAAAGAACATCCGCGAGGTCTCGACGCGCTTGGACCCGCGCATTTCGACTACGGTCTCGGTCGGTACGAGCACCTGAGAGATGTCGCTCTGCATATCATAAGCCTGTATGCGGGAGAGGAGCGACTCGCGCACCTTCTTCTCATATCCCGAATATGTATGAATTATGAACCACTGTTTCGGCATATATCGTTCCGCTCACCTTATGGCCTGTTGGAGGTATTCGAACCCTATCGTAACGAGTTTATCTACGCCCCACAGGTAGAAGCCGAAAAAGATTACGGCCATCAGCACGACGACCGTAGTGCTCCACACCTCGGAACGTGTGGGCCAGGTGGTCTTACGCATTTCGAGCTTGATGTTGTTATAGAATTCGCCAACGCGCCCGACCAACGGCAATTTGGGCATCGCGATCGATGTGCGTTCTCCTCCGTCATCGCCGCCGCGTGCGGGTTCTCCACGCGCCTTACTGTCTTCTTCTTCCGGGAACTCGGTTACTCGACTCATCGTTCCACCTGACTTTCTTAATAATAAAGCGATCTACCTGTTCGCCCAAACTATCTGGCAGGGGTACCAGGATTCGAACCCGGCCTTACGGTTTTGGAGACCGCCGTGCTAGCCGCTAACACTATACCCCTTTTCAAAACTCCGCCTGAGCGCGCTGAATCATTTCGTCTCCTTGTGCGGAGTATGTGTCCTGCATTTGTTGCAGAACTTTTTGAATTCGAGGCGATCCTGCTTCTTCTTCTTGTTCTTGGTCGTAAAATAATTACGACTCTTGCACTCTGTGCATTGAAGAGTAATGTTATCTCTTGGCATAATCCCTCAACTTTTGAACCTAAATTGTATCAATAAAATCTTCGGCCCGCATCCCAACTTTGAGAGATCGCCGGGACAGTGTACTGAAAGGGCGAAACAACCCGTTCATTTCACCCTATAGCCCTCATTCGATGACCTCAGAGATGGTGCCTGCTCCTACAGTCCGGCCCCCTTCTCGTATAGCGAACCTCAATCCCTTCTCCATCGCTATCGGCGTTATCAACTCCACTTCCAACTGGCTGTTGTCTCCCGGCATCACCAT
>JAKEHD010000356.1 GCA_022615215.1 Blastocatellia bacterium | reverse complement strand
GTTTTTGAATCGCTCGATCACCATGAATAACATCGCTTCTCTCTGCTGCTGCCTTTGAAGGATATTCGGTCTCAACGCTTCCCTGCCCCGGTGCGCGAGGGAGGCGAGGTCATTTCTTCTTCTCATCTTCAGGTATAGGAACCGACAGGTCGAGCACGAACAGTTCCCTCTCTTCCGCCCTCGTCGTATAGCCGAATAGAATTTTGTCTTCCGATATGAAGACGGGCGAGTGCGCATTGAAACCCAGATAGGTTATCTGTTTCATCTCCCCTGTGGCAGAGTCGAACAAGAATAATTGCCCGCCTCTTTTCGAGGGGCCTACGAAGACTATGCGCTTGCCGTCGGGCGAAATCGCCGGTCTGCGCTTGGGCAGGTCGTCATCGGGCAAGGAGGTTATCTGCTTGCTCTTTAGATCCAGTATGTAAACGGTCTCCTGCCGTTCGGGCTCTTCCTGCGCCCATAAAACTATTTTGTCGGCAGCGGGACTCGGAACGTAGCCGTGTATGCGCGCAAACTTTCGCTCGGTGAGGTCTTGCTCGGGTTTTCCGTCAAGGCCGTACTGCCAGAGAGAATGTCGGCCGCTGTGCTCGTTGACCTTGACCAGGAGCACGCTTTTGCCGTCGGCCGTCGTGCCGGGTTTGATCGAAGAGGTTTCGTCTTCAGTGAAATACTCGCTCTTGCCGCCGCCCGTCGCTACGGCTCCGATATGCAATATGCCGAAGGCGGCATCGGGCAGGGGGCTTTCGTCGGTAGTGTAGAGGATGCGCTTGCCGTCGGGAGTAAAGACAGGCTCTTTGTCGCTGAAGTTATTGCGCGTGAGGCGGCGCATCGTGCCCGCCTTCAAATCGAGCCTGTAAATTTCGGAAAAGCTCCCGGCTTCATCGAATCCGGCAAGGGCTATCTGCGAGCCGTCGGGCGACCAGCACGGGTCGGCCACTCCCCATTTGAAAGTGGTCGCGGGCTGACTTATGGAAAAGTCGCCCAGCCTCAAGAAGTAGAGATTGGGCGCGCTGTCGGGCTTCTGGGCTATGATGAGGACAGATTTTTTATCGGGCGACACGGAACCTATGAAATGCAGTCCCATGCCCTGAGTCAGCTTTTCAGTCTTGAAAGGCTCGTTCTTTCTCTCCTTTTCCTTTTTTTCGTCCTTTTGCGCGGCGGCACGCGAACCGCCCGGCCAGGATAGAATGAGAAGCGATATCGCCAGGACCGATAGAAGCAGATGAGCAAGAACGCGATACATAACGATTGACCTCATAAATGGGATTTCACTTTTTGAAGCGACTGCCACTGCCGCTTGCGTTTCGTAAGGAGAATGATGCTAACACAGGGCCAGTCTTTCTGCACGGAGTTTCTTTTCACTCCTCGCTCGCAGACGATTTCTCATTTCACATGATCCTTGATGCGATATAAACTATCGCTGCTCAGACCTGAGAACCGAGACGCTTGATGAGCGGCGCAGAGATATGAAATGATCGGCAAGTGCAAACTCCCAATCTATATAATCCTGCTGCTTGCCGCGGCATCTGCGACGGCAATGGCCGATGGATACCTTATCTCTCTCGAAGGCAATCACAAATTCTCGCTCGGCGACGACCCGTCATGGGCCGCGCCCGAATTCGACGATTCCGATTGGCGCGAGTTGCGCGTGCCGGGTAGCTGGCACGATCAGGATATAGATTCCGTGCTCACAAGAGGATGGTACAGAATCCGCTTCGAGGTCAGCGCGAACATACGCCAGCCGGCGCTTTCGCTCGGAATAATAAACAATGCCGATGAAGTATTTCTAAACGGTGTGAAGATAGGCGGCGAGGGAGCGGTAAGCTCAGAGTACGTTCAGGCCCCTGTAGAACGCTTATACCTGCTCCCGGAGAATTTGATTCTTTACGATCGGGTCAATCTCCTGGCCATCAGAGCGATGAGCCTATATTCGGGCGGCGGTCTCATCACCGGTCCTGTCAAGATAGGCGATTACAGCGGTCTACTGAGGGAAAAGACCGGCAGGGAGAAAAAGGTGCTCACGACCGAGGCAGGGTTTATGGCTTTCTTCGCCTTCTCGTTCATCTATCCTTTCTTCCTCTACAGCAGGATGCTTCACAATCGAGAGTTCCTCTATGCCTGGTTATGCCTATTTATTTGCGCGGTGATTTTTTTCCTCGACAGCCGCATCTTTTATGAGACGGGGCTGAGATCGTTCCTGCTCGAACGTGTACTCATAGGACTTGAGAGTTTACTGGCCTCCGTCTTTCTTATGTTCCTTATGCAATGGCACAAGGAGAGGGTATATTGGCCTGTCAAACTTCTGATAGGCTTTTTTATCGCGCAGGCCCTGGCCTATCTGGTATGGCCCGACGATCAGATATTCTTCATCATATACAATTTGATATTCCTGACCTACATTCCTCTGGGAGCAGTGATTCTTTTTGTAGCCGTAAGGGCTTATCTGAGGAAGCTTCCCGAATCCGGCATTATACTTCTCGGCATGGGAGGATTGGTCTTGAGCGTAATGGTTGAGATCGTCGGCCCGAAATCCTTCGAGCGCGTCAATGGGATACTATTCTCCTATTACGGCATCGGATGGCTTATAGTCTGCGTCATGTACGCAAGGGCTGCCAGGTTCGTCAGGACTCAGGACAGCTTGCAAAGGGCCTCTGAAAAAATACTCGCCGCGCACGAAGAGGAGCGAAAGCGCCTTGCGCGCGAACTTCACGACGGCGTCGGGCAATCGTTGCTCGCAATCAAACTGAATCTCCAGATGATGAACGCAAAAGTGCAATCGGGGACGGCCATCAAGGGCGGATGGATTCCCGAATTGATATCGGAAATCACGGACTCTACGGATGAGCTTCGCCGAGTGGCGATGGGACTGAGACCTTCTTTCATCGAAGATGTCGAGATGGCCGACGCATTAAACTTGTACGGGAAATACTTTCAGGAAAAGTCAGCCGTAGAGGTTCGCGTCCAGGTAAGGGGCGAAATCAATTCCTCCCCAAAAGTGAAAGATCATCTGTTTCGCATCTTTCAGGAAGCCCTGAGCAACATAGGCAAACACTCGGAGGCCAGCCTCGCCGATGTGACCCTCAAAACATCGGGGCGGCGCTTATGCCTCGAAATAAGAGACAACGGGAAAGGTTTCGACACGTCCGCGCCCGCCCAGGAAGGCACGGGCCTTGGACTTTCAACCATGCGGGAACGCACGGAGCTTATGGGCGGAATCTGCCGCATAAAGAGTTCGCCGGGAAAAGGAACGACCATAGAGATAGAGGTGCCTCTCGATGATTAGAGTTCTCATAGCCGACGACCACACGATCTTTCGCCAGGGGCTGGCGCAACTGCTCGGATCGGTCGAAGACATGGAAATCTGCGGCGAAGCGTCAGACGGGCGCGAGGCGTTGAAATTGATTTCGGAGACGGTCCCCGATATCGCCATACTCGACATCTCCATGCCCGGCCTGAACGGTCTGGAAACCCTGCAAGAGATAAAGCGCCGGGGCCTCGCGACGAAGACGGTCCTCCTGACCATGCACAGCGAACCGGACGCCGCCAATCGTGCCATAAGAGAAGGCGCTCAAGGTTATGTGCTAAAGGATAATGCTTTCGAAGACCTTCTCTACGCCATCAGGGCCGTCGCCTCCGGCGGCACTTTCATAAGCCCTATGCTTGCGGCCGGAATGTTGAATCCCCGAAAGGAAAGACGCAAGCCGGGCGAACAACTCACCCGGCGCGAGCGCGAAGTGCTCGCTCTCATCGCATCGGGGCTTACGAATCGGCAGATAGCCGAAAAGCTCTTCATAAGCATAAAGACCGTAGAGACACATCGCGCAAGGATCATGCATACGCTCGACCTTCACACTACGGCGGACCTCGTTCGCTACGCCCTGGAAAACGATCTGAACTGATTCGTCCGTCGTCCGTCGTCAGGGGCCGGGGGATCAACCACAGTGGAAGGCAGAGCCTTCTACAGACACAGATAACACAGATAAAACTCTCTCTCTTCTACCTATCCGTGAAATCTGTGTAATCTGTGGTCAAAAACCGAACGGACGACGGACGACGGACAAAGTACAGCCTTCACCCGACAGTCAAAAATACAGCATTCACCTGACAAAAAATACATTGCCCGACCGATTTTACTTTTCACGGATTCTGCCATAATCCGATGCGTGACTATAAGAACACTCATCGTTGACGACCACGCTTTCTTCCGAAAGACCCTGAGGGAGTATCTCAACGACCTCGATTCGGTAGAGGTGGTCGGAGAAGCGGGAAACGGTCAGGAAGCTATCGAAGCCGCCGGACGGCTCCATCCAAGTCTTGTCATCATGGATATCAACATGCCCCTGCTCGACGGCCTTGAGGCTTCGGCCATCATCAGGCAGAACGAGCCTGATTCGATGATGGTCCTTTATACATTGAGGTCCACGAACCTCCCCCCCGCAAATCCGGGGCTGCGGGCCGACATGTGCCTCGCAAAAGAGAATCTTTTCGACGAGCTTCCCGGCCTCATCAAAAGGCTTATGGGAGGCTCTTAACAATGTTGTTTGTGAAAGGAGTTATCCGACAATGAAAAAATTTCAACTCGCCATTATCGCCCTTGCGGTCTTCTCTCTGTTTATCACCTCTGCTGCCGGAAGCCTGTTCTCCTGCCCCAGCGCCGCAAGCCCTCTGCCCGCCCCGGAGGACGACGAACGTATCAATACATTCGTCGCAACGGAGAGCAATCAACTGATAGGCTTCGACATCACCAAACCCGAAGAGATACTTTGCAACATGCCCATCACGGGCCTGATGGAGGGAGAGAAGATCAACTCGCTCTCGCGAGAGGGCGGGTTCCGGGGAGCCGACCCCGAAGCGATATTACTGCTTGCGGCCACCAACCAGGGCCGTTTCTATTTCGTCAACACAGTAACGGGCCTGGCATTTCAGATCGCTCCATTCAGAGATTTCCGGCTGTTTATAGGCGAAGAGTTCGATGCAACCTTTCTGCCTATGGAGGCGGACGGGCAGAGCGGCGCGTTCTTCCCGACGGACTTGAGCGACCTGGACGGGCCGTCGGTCATTACGAACGATGTTGTGGTCGTAACGCCGGACGGCGACAAGATCGTTTTAAATCTCCTTCTAAAGTTATTCAAAGAGAGCATTCGCCTTGCATACAAAGAAGGCGACCGAAACTTCGGCAAGCAGCCCTGCATCACCGACATAAGCGCCGAAGATGGCAGACTTCTTGGCTTCGATGACAAGAATAACAATGCGCTGGTAGAGATTGCCCCTGACGGAAGCCTGACAACAATCAGCGACGATATAGACGACGAAAGAGAATTGCAGGAAATATTGATGTCGGATTATTATGACGACCCTCCGTCGAGTGATGATGATTTTTTAACTAACAGCGATAGTCGAGAATTCGCCGCCCTCTTAGGAAGATTGCCGTCTGCTCCGGCAAGTGCGGAAAGCGCGATACTGCAAGGATTCGAAGCCGCTGCCGCAGATGAAATCGAGACTGAAGTTTCGGTTATCAGTCTTGAGACCGGCGATGTGATTAGAATCGGTTCTATCAAGACCGATTCGCCGATTCGCGCCGTGGCCCCCGTGCGGGGATTCGCGCTTGAGCCGGATTACGCAATCTCTGCCGAGCAATCAACCATCACTCTCCGGCGCGGAGAGGCGCTTAAGAACTTCAAGATCAATATAAACCGGCTATTCG
>JAKEHD010000049.1 GCA_022615215.1 Blastocatellia bacterium | reverse complement strand
GCCGCCGCAGTGAATACCGCAATGAATACATTCACTGGCGGCGCACTCCAAATACGCGTTCCTCTCTGGAAAAACTGTCATTTTATCGCGCGCGCAGTATAGCTTGCCTCAAAGGGCCTTGTTTTGAAAGACCTGCTGCCAGTTCAGGCTGCGGCGCAGAACGGCGATTTCGGCTTTGGACTGATCGCCGAAAAGCGGTTCTAGCTGGTCGAGTGCCGCAAGCAACAATTGCGGCCCGAACTGGCGCGCGTGGGTTATGACCTGCGAATAATAATGGAGCGCCAGCCGCCCGCCCCTCTCGGCGTGAAACGATCTAACTTCGGTTTCAGCCATCTTCACGACTTCCGAGTTGACCGGAATGACCGCGCGCGGAATGCCTTGATGGACGGTCGCGCCCTCATCCATCCATCCGAGCAACAACAGTCCTATGAGCACTCCCTGTTCGTCGAGCAGGTCCGGGCTGAAGACCTCGTTCATGCCGGAGGAGCTTGAAAGGCGCGGGCCTAATCGTCCGTATTCGGGGTTTATCAGTTGAGAGTTGTAAATTATCCCGACCGTCGCGCCCGCGTCCGTTGGAATGGAGACGAACTGGCCGAAGCGATAATCTTCGGGCGCGGGCGGCGCTGCTGAATCCAATCTATCCAGCACCCGCCCTATATAATCGACGTGAGAGTTCGATTTGACGATCCTTGCTATAACCATGCGTTTTCACCTCGAACTGTGCAGGCGGACACGATGAATGCGGAATGCCGCAACGTGAATATGGAACTTCAGATTCATCCTTCTCCTCTGCTCCCCTGCTCCCCTGCTCCCCTGCTCCCTTGCATATTCTTTCACCGCCGGTGCGCTTTGCTGATGGCTTTGCGCGCAATGCGCAAGCCGAGCCGTTCGCGGTCGGCGAACTCCTGGAATACAGCATAGAACATTTCGCGGTCGCGCCCGTCAAGCACCGCCGCCGCATCCGCGGATTCAATCGCGTAAGGGTAACCGTTTCCTACGACGACCTCTCCGCGCACCGTATCGACCACGTAATCGAGCAGTCCACTCTCATAAACCCACATCGGCATATCGAGCCGCGCGGGCGGAAGGTCGCCTGCGGTTTTGAGATATAGAAAGCCGATGCCGCGTCGCCACTCATCGCCGTAATGGTCGAGTATGCCGCGACGCGCGCACTGAAACAGAGGAGTCCTGTCGCCCCACTTCATTCGAGGAGCGAGCAATCCGGCATCATAAATCCTCTGCGCGTCTTCGAGACCGAACGCCTCTTGAAGCATGTTGACGAGGTCGCGCGCGAAGCTGGTGTCTATGTAACCCACGAGCGGGATGGCGGTCTGCTTCGACACATCGAGCAACGACGTGATCTCCGAGACATAAAACTCGCGCTGATCTTCGGGCAACAACTCGGCGAACGAAATGACGAGCAAGCTGTCGAAGAAGACGACCGGCGGGCGAGCGCGGTCGAATCCGCGAGCGGCCGTAGCGGTCATGTAATTTCTGATCGCTCCGGCTTCCACTCCGTAACGACGGCGGTGTACTACCTGTTCGGAGAACTCCGTGACGCCGCCCGTGCGGACCATCACCTCCGAAGGCGCGAGTATTTCGAATGCGGCATCTTTGACGTAATTTCCGGCCGGGGTGTGCGGGTTCTCGAACCAGCCGACCTGGACCGCTGCCACAGGAATAGAGAAATCTTTGGACGGCAGTATCTGGCTGCCGTCTGCGGCGAACGTCGTCCGCCCCTTCAAAATAGAGTAAGCCCACTCGCGCGCCTCTTCGTGATTGCTCCACTCTTCTTCGAAGGGAATGACGAGCGAGCGAGCGCGGTCGAACTCTTCGGTAAGCATCGCTCCCGGCGCGTCCGATTTGAGGAGCATCTCCTTGAGCTTGCCGCTGCTCGCAGCAGTGAGCCGGTCGAGCGCCCCGGTGTAAAGAGCGAGTTGAGCGCGCGACTCACTATCGAAATGGCTGAAGTCAGCCCGGCGGCCTTCAAGCGCAGACATTATCTTATCCCTGTAGATCATCAAACCCCTTTCAGTCTGCGCTCGCAAGACCGCGCCGCCCGCGAGCGCATAACACAAAATAACTTTTGTTTGATAGAAGACTTCCTCAACATCCGGCCTCAGCCGGATGAGTATATACGAGCGTCCCGCCTCGCGTCAGCCCGTCTGCGCTCTCGATCGACAAAGGCGAGCGTGAGAGGCACGCGAAATCAAAGCGGCGCGAGTTGTAAATATATTTCAGGCCGATAGCAAATAAAAAGCGGGCGTTCAGATTTCTTTTTTTCTCGCGCCAAACCCCAATCTGCTGGGCCTGCCCGTCGCGGCACAACTAAATGTAGCATAAATCCAGAAAAGACCGAACTTACCTTTATGAAGGCTTCAAAAAAAATGTTGCGCTGCAAATGGAAAAGTGATAAAGTCTCAACCCGTCAGCAACCCATCCCCCTGGGAATCTTGACGCTACATAAACTGGGCATTTACCAGACTGGTTCAAACACAATTCTTGCGACCTTGCCCTCCAAAGGTCGGCCTGTAGACTAAGATAATTAAAAACTCGGGGCCTCACCCCCGGCGAGTCGATTATCGCTGGCGCATGTACAGCCGTCCCCGATAAGCCGGAGGACGGAATATAATCGGATTTGGAGGTGAAATTTGAGTCAGGCCATCAATACATTACCAGTCAATCGTTTGAACCCATCCTCTAAGGCGAACGCGGTCGCAGGGCGAAAGGTCCGTTTCCGCCATCTCGTGGATGGTCTGATTGCCATGATATTGCTTGCTGCTGCGGCCATTGGCGTTTCGGTTTACTGGCGAACCAGTTCCGAAATGAATGCTGCGGTTGCCAAACATGAAGCCGCCGCCCGTAAGGTCGAAGAGTTGAAGATAGAGACTGAGCAACTCAAGCTTGAGGTCGAGTCTTTGAAGACCGATGACGGGTTGATCGAATCGGTCGCGCGGCACAAATTGGGACTCGTCCGTCCCGGTGATATAGTTATACAGGTCGATCCTGGTTCATCGGGCGCGAGAACCGTAGATGCGCGAATGCCAAACTTGACACCCCGTTCCGGGCAAAGCTATACTGGCACTTCGCATTGATCTTTCAAAATTGACGCGGGGTGGAGCAGTCTGGTAGCTCGTTGGGCTCGAATCCGCAAGACGACAGAAGTAGAAACGCCTGGAAGTCGCTCTTGTGATGGGCGGCATGCGAGGAAACTCGCATGTGATCACCTCTTAAATTCGGGGAAGCCTGTGGCGAGGTAATCCCGAGCCAAGCCGTCAGAAGCGCATAGTTCTGACGGAAGGTGTAGAGACTTGATAGGAGGCACCCTAACGGTAAGGCCGAGGGTGAAGGGAAAGTCCAGACCACGAACTGATCTATTCAGGCAGCGAAAGCTGTAGTGGTAAGCATAACCCAAAGGTCGCAGGTTCAAATCCTGCCCCCGCAACCACTTTATGAAAAGGCCGCCGCGCAGGCGGCCTTTTCATTTTGATCGAAGGACTTGCCATCAAGCCAAATCGCAGGGGTTTACCATCCGTTCAATCCAACCGGAATCCCCAGAGGGTCCGATGTCGCCTGTAGAGCCGCACCGAGCGGTCGTGCTCGCCCGAAACCAGCCGTTGACCGTCGGGCGAAAAAGCTATGGCGTAGACCGGAGAGGTATGCGTGCCGACGCGCGCTATGAGTTTGCGCCGATTCGTGTCCCAGAGCGCGATCATTTTGTCATCGCCCGCCGAAGCGACGGTTGCGCCGTCGGGCGAGAAGGCGACCGATTTGACGCGCGCCGCGTGCTGACCCAACACCGCGACCTCGCGCAGCGGCTCGACCGAGCAGAGTTGTAAGACCCCTTCGTCCCCGCCTGTGACAAGCCACTTGCCGTCGCGCGACAAACTGACGCTGACCGCCAAGTTGGACACTTGCAGTTTCTCAAGCAATTGCCATCGCTCGGCGTCCCACAAGAGCGCCCAACCCCTATCGGTCACACAAGCCAGCCGCCGGCCATCAGCCGAAAAAGCCGCACTGTAGACATTTCCAAACCTCCGATTATTGAACAAGTAATCTTCAACCTCCCGGCCATCATCGCTTCGGTAGACTCCCTGCGTAGTCGCCACCCATCGCCCGTCCGGCGAGATCGCGAGGCAGTAGGCGGGCGCCTGCCCCGTATGCCTGATCTTCAGGCGGGGCTGCCGCCGCATCAGATCCCAGAGGATGACCATGCCGTCCTGATCGGCTGAACCGAGCCAGTTCCCATCCGGCGAGAAGGCTACTGCCATCACGCGCGTCTGGTGCGCTTCGAGCACGGCCAGCTTCCGCCCTTGCTCGGCGTCCCAGACTATCACCGACCGGTCCTCGCCCGCCGAAGCGAAACGCTTGCCGTCGGGCGAAAAGGCCACTGCCCGCACCGCGTCGCTATGCCCGTCGAGGGAGGCTTCGCGACGGCGTTCGGCTATGTTCCATATAAGGATCGCGCCGTCTCCGTGCGTAGAGACGAGCCATCGGCCGTCGGGCGAAAATACAAGCCCCCATACAATCGAGTCATATTCGAACCGCCCCAGTTTCGTCATCGCCGTCGCGTCCCAGAGCAGTATGTTTTCCGCGCCGCTTGCGACCAGCTTGCCATCGGGCGAAAAGGCAATGGCGCGCCCGTGATCCTGGTGCCCGCGCAATTCTGCGATCAGCTTGCTCCCGGCAATCTCGCCGGGCCGCGAGAGCTTCAGAAAAATGACCTCGCCGCCGCCTCCGATGATGGTCATTCGCCTGGCGTCGGGGGAGAAAGCCTTCCAGTTTCCTCCTCCGACCTGGCCAACTTTTTGTCCCGTAGTCAAGTCCCACTGCTCCCCATGTGTCATCACCATGCGGCTGTCAGGAGAAAAAAGCAGCGGGCCGTATCCTATCACTAGCGGCAACTCGCGCACCCTCTCCCACGTGCGCGTGTCCCATAAGATCGTGCTGTTTGCGCCGGACGCCAGAAACCGTCCGTCAGGCGAGAAGGCGACGGCGTGGACAGGTGCCTTATGCTCGTCGAGCACACGGACTTTTTCCCACCGCTCCGCATCCCACACGATCGCCGTTTGATCGAGGCTCGATGTCGCCAACCACCTGCCATCGGGCGAAAACGCGATGGAGGTCACCCAGTCCGCATGACCGGTGAGCGTCTTCAAACGCTCGCGCCGGGCGAAATCCCAAACGATCACCTGTTTATCTTCGCCGCACGAAACCAGCAGCCGCCCGTCGGGCGAAAAGGCCGCTCGCAGCGCCGCCGCCGTGTGCCCGTCGCGCAGCAATCTCTCTTCCCAATCTTCGTTCACCGAGAGCGCGGCGGCAGCCATTACAAATATCACGGCCAGTATGATTGCCAGCGCGGCAATCTTCACGATTCGGCGACTCGCGCGGCTTGCGAGGCGGCGCTTGAGCGCGGTGAGATCATCGAGCATCTCGCCCGCCGAACTGTAACGCTCTTCGCGTCTGCGCCGCAGCGCCTTGCGGATCATCCGCTCCATCTCTTTCGGAGTGTGATCGAACCTGGCCTGCGGCGGAAGCGGCTCCCGCTCGCCGAGTATGGTCTCGAACATTTCGGCGCGCGTCGCTTCGCCAAAGAGCCTCTCGCCCATGACCATCTCGTAGAGCACGACGCCGAGCGAGAATACATCTGTGCGCCCGTCGAGGGCTTCGCCCCGCGCCTGCTCAGGCGACATGTAGCTGGCCGTGCCGAGCACCATTCCGGGGCTGGTCAAGCTCGTATCATCGCCTTCAGGTGAAAGACTTTGTTCGAGAGGGCTTCCATCCGAAGGCGGCGCTGCGGACTCTTCTTCCGGCGTTGCGCCGCTCAACTTCGCTATGCCGAAGTCGAGCACCTTCACAAGCCCGTCCGAGCGCACCATGATGTTTTCGGGCTTGATGTCGCGGTGAATGATCCAGGCTGTGTGCGCGGCCTTGAGCGCGGCGGCGACCTGTATGGCTATATCGACCGCCTCCTCGACGCCGAGCCGCCGCGCTCGGCTCTCGGCCGCGCGGGTCAGCATCTCGCGCAGGGTCTCTCCCTCGACGTATTCGGCGGCGATGAAGTGGTTGCCGCCGTCGTGTATGATCTCGAAGATGGTGATGATGTTGGGATGATTGAGGGCCGAGGCGGCGCGCGCTTCCTGCTCGAAGCGCCTGACGCGCCAGGCATCGGAGGTGAATTCGGCGGGCAGCATCTTGAGCGCGATCGTGCGGTGGAGATTTTCATCCCGCGCCTTGTAGACTTCGCCCATCCCGCCCGCCCCTATCAACGATTCGATGCTGTAGTGGCCGATTCTTCGCCCGATGAGCGAAGCCTCCGGGTGTTCCTCCATCTGCCCGGCCCATCGCGCAAGGGCCGGAGATTCGATAAAGCTTCTGGCCTTCGCCTCATTGCTAAGAAGAGATTCGACCTCGCGGCGCAACTCCGTATCCCCTGCGCAGGCTTTTTCAAGAAAGGCCGCGCGCTCGTCCGGCACAAGGTCGAGCGTGTACTGCAAGAGGTCTTCAATCCGGTCCCATCGCTCCTGGTCCATCGCCTGCCTCCCGCGCACAGTCGAGTTCATTGAGCAGCCATAGCTTCGCGGTGCGCCATTCGCGTTTTACGATGTCTGTTGAGACTCCGAGGGCGGCTGCAGTCTCTTCGATGCTGAGGCCGCCGAAGAAGCGCAGTTCGACTACTCTGCATTTGCGGGGCGCGAACCTGGCCAGGCCTTCGAGCGCATCGTCGAGCGCGATCAATTCCGCATCCTGGCCGCTTGAAACGACGAGCGCCTCATCGAGCGAGATGCGGGTGAAGTCTGAGCCGCGTTTTTGGCTCCTGCGCCTGCGGGCTTCATCCACTAGCACCTGGCGCATCAATTGGGCGGCGATGGCGAAGAAGTGCGCGCGGTCGTGCCAATGCACCTGACTGGCATCGATCAGCTTCAGATAAGCCTCGTTGACAAGATCGGTGGTCTGCATGGTGTGGCTTGCCCGCTCGCGTCGCAGACACCGCCGCGCCAAACGGTGCAACTCGCCGTAGACGAGCGGGACCAATCGTTCGAAGGCCGCCCGGTCGCCCTTGCGCCATTGCAAGAGCAACTCGGTGACGCTTTCCGGGGCTTCTGCGTTCATTTGACGTGGCCTCCTTGCGGGCCGAATCGGGTTGCGCTTTGAAGAGTGGTGAGCGCGCGCATAAAGATTTCTTTCTTCGTCGAGACTCTCTTTCCTGTTCAGCCGGGGCTGAGAATTTTTTCCGCAGCACCCGCCATTTCAGTTCCATTTTACGCATATAGAGAGTGAAAGCAATCAAACCGGGGGCGGACGGCGCGAAATCTGCGCACAGCTATTGGTTCAACAACCGCGTGCAGCCGAGTGCGCGACCTGAGTTTGTCATAAATCACGAGTGCTCCGCGCGCACCAACTGACGCGGAGCGTTAGGCTCACTTCTGGACCCAATCCGGGCTTGAAAGGAGGGTAAATGAGAATTCCAATTCTACTCTTATTAACGTCAACGCTTGTCCTGGGAACCATCGCACACCCCCAGAACCAAAGCGGAGAAGTTGCAAACCTTTTGACGCGACTAAAGACTGGAAAAGACTATGAGCAGGTGCAAGCCGCTAGGTCTCTTGGGAAACTCAGCGTATCAGCAAGCCAGATCATCCCAGCCCTAGCGGAAGTATTGAAAACCCCTCCGTCGAAAGAGGAACACGTATATTTTCGAGACAGCGTTGCCCATGCTCTAAAGAACCTTGTCAGGCCTGACATGGATGGAGCAACAACGTCAGTGGCTGTCGACGGTCTCATAGCAGCACTCAAGGTCCAGAAATTTGGCGTCGTGGAGCCTGCTTGCATTGCGGTTGCACGCATAGGGCCAAAGGCGAAGGCAGCTGTGCCTGCGCTCATCGAAGTATTGAAGTACGACTGGGCCCCGAATGTTCACATAAAGGCCGTGTTTGCTCTGGGACGCATCGGGCCTGCTGCTGCGCCTGCGATGCCGGACCTAGTTCGAATGCGTGACGCGCCTCTGCGTACATTCAACATACCAGACTCCGATGATGAGATGGATGACGTGATCTTACGCGAGATGATAGACACAGCTATCAAACGAATTCAGGGGAAACCAGCCTCCCGATAGCAGTGTGGGCGAGGCTCCGGTGCTGGCGTTACGGCTAGCATATTGCAGCGGACCTGGCACTCGGTTCGCTCGATGCTGAATCGGAGTCTTACGCAGACATCAGTCTTATGACTAAAGTCCGCATCGCTTTGTACGATTTAGGGCGTGGCTAAACGGCGGTGATGTCGAGGTTGATAAAATTTTTCTACGTGTAAATTTTCGGTGCTGCCGGTGAATCTGTGAGCATTGAGTAGCCATAAGTTCTTGATTTTGCATCATGGGCCGCACCATTACCTGTCCCAGCACCGAATTATTTACAGGAAGGAATTTTTTCGCAGCACCCGACATTTCAGTCCCATTTTACGCATATATAGAATGAAAGCGATCAAACCGGGGGCGGACGGCGCGAAATCTGCGCGCTGCGATTGGTTCGACTCGGCGATGCATGCGGTGCGCGAAAAGCACGCCGCATGATCTTCATCGTTATGCGCAAGCAGTTGCGATGAAAAGGGGATACTATGCGAAGAGAAACGAAGTACCTCAAGGGCGATCCGGCCAGGTAGAAAGCAAGGAGGACAAACATGAAAAGCACGATTTTCTTTCTCGCCATCACCTGGGTTTCTTTGGCTTCCATCTCGAACACTGAAGCCCGGCGGCAAGCTGTGGATCATCTTTCGCCTCAAGAGAATCGAGAGGAGAAGATAACGCCAACTCAAAAGGTGATTCAATACAAAGGTTCCCCCCTTGAGTTGGTTAGCGTCGGCCGCACTGTCTCATGGTCTGTGAAGGATCTGAACGAATGGATTCGAACTTACGACGACATATCCCAGGAGTGCGCCGATGCTCGAAATGCATTTCCCTATGTTGAGACCGTCAAACCGAAGAAACGCGATCACGAACTGATCGTTGTGCGGCTGAAGGTGAACCTGGACAATAAGCTGGAAGACTTTCACATAGACACGGCGGCGGCGCAACTGCGCGACGGCAGCGGCAAGCTGTATCCCTCTTCTCAGGTAACGAAAATGAGTGCTTGCAAAAAACCGGTCGCTGCCTTCGATGTCATCTTTGGCGTCAAGAAAGGCACAGCGGTTCGCTCTTTCTTGTTGAGCGCCACCGAACTCGAATTAAACAACCCATAGTTACAGCTTGACCTGGCGCATAAGGGAGCGATTCCCTCGTCTCCCTTACGCGCATATTTATGAATGCTGTATTTAAAGGAGGAACGATCTATGAAGCAGGCACTTGTGTTCGTCGCTCTCGCTCTATTCTGTCTTCTTTTATCAGCCGACACTGAGGCCCAACAACGCAGCAAAGGGCCGAAAAGAGCCGGAACTCAGGCGGGCAGCCCCCTTAACCGTTTCGTCGGGGGGTGGGATACCAGTTTCAGCATTTTGCGGCCCGGAGGCATGACTTTAGGGACGGTTGGAACGACCAGCATAAAGAAAGTCAACCCTCGTACAATATCTTTTTCCATGTCTCGCAGAGAAATGCGCCAGCGGCAACTCTTCCCAGGAGGGCCTGTTGTGCCTGAGTTTGAAACATACACTTACAGCCTCACACTTGCGCGCAATGGTCAGTCTAAAAACTATCTGCTCACGCTCAAATCCAATGAGGTGCCGTCAATAGAGAATATCGCGCTCACCTATTCCGCGGAAGCCGGGTTCACAGGCCAGAGTGAAGTGACGGTTGGCGATAAGACCGTCAAGATCGACGTGGAAATAAAGTGGGACAAAGATGGAGGCCATAACTGGTCGTTTTTCGATCTGACATCGGAGGGAACCAAAGCTCCTATCGCTTTTTTCACACTGAGTTTCAGCAAGAAGACATGAAGAGCGAGTAATAGTAGTGAAGTGTCGCTCAAAAAAACTTTGCCGAAAAGAGAGAGTGGCATCGCTGGTAAAGACAGGGGAGGATCGAATTATGAAAACCGCCGTATTGCTTATTCTGAGCATTCTGTTTCTTTCACTCTTGCCTGTTGTCAATGCTGATGAAAAACGATCTTTGCACATTCAAGCAGCGAACCAACAAGGCCGAGATAGCAAGCTTTTAGTAAAGGCTCGATTACTGGAGTACAAGTCGCTTTGCAGCCTGAAAGACGCAGGTACATTCCCCGGTCTCTGGAAGCCGAAAGGGACTGAGATCAACCTGGATTCGCTGGATATGAAGCGCGGTTGCAAGAACCTCGAAAAAAAACTGGGCCATCCCAAAGCGGTAATTATATCCGTGATGAACCAGGGTAATTCCGATATGGAAGTCCCTATCGAGAGTTTGAGCAAAGTCTCAGTCAGCACCAGGGATGGCAACCCGATGGTCGCGGTGGCCTGGCGGAGTTATACCCTGGATATAAGCTCTTACGCGCCGGTATATCTGAAGCCTGGCAATTTGCCTGTATTTACCACTGAGATAAGAGGCGGTGGTTTGATAGCCATACTCAAATCCGGCGACAAGGTGGATTTACTCTTTCTTTTTCCACTCGCGGGTGTCGGAGATATAGTCCGAGTCGGAGAATCGATCTCCGGCAAAATAGAATGACTCTCAAATTGCAACGAAGGCCGGCGCGATGCAAACCGATCAGGCGAGAGACAGCCCTTAAACCGCATCGCTTTTTTGAAGCAGCTTGAACGTAGTCGCGTACTCGTTCTTTTCATCAGCCGGGTGATAGGATGTCTCTTTTTCAATCCATTCTCTTTCGTCCCATTCGGGAAAGAACGTATCTGCGCCGACTTCTGCATGAACAAGGGTCAAATACAAACGGTCTGCCAGCTTCAGAGACCGGGCATAGATTCGAGCGCCTCCGCTTATGAAGACTTCCGATTCCCCTCTCTCTCTCGCAAGCGTGATGGCATCTTCGAGCGAATGCGCTATCATACAACCTTCCGGCTTGAAGTCCCGATTTCGGGTCACGACGATCATCTGTCGTCCGGGCAGGGGCCTGCCTATCGACTCGAAAGTCTTTCTTCCGACGATGATGTGATGGCCCATGGTCAAAGCACGGAATCTCTTCAAATCCGAAGATAATCGCCAGGGCAGCCGGTTCCCTTTCCCTATGCCGCGCATGCAGTCCATAGCCACTATCAGAGAGACTATCACACAGCCACCTCCGCTTTGATGTGAGGATGAGACTCGTAACCCACAAGCTCGAAATCCTCGTAGTCGAAGTCGAATATCGAACGGACCTCCGGGTTGATCTTCATTTCAGGAAGCGGCAAGGGCGCGCGCGTAAGCTGAAGCCTCGCCTGTTCGATATGGTTCGAGTAGAGGTGCGCGTCTCCAAGCGTGTGAATGAACTCCTTCGCCTCCAGGCCGCATACCTGAGCGATCATCATTGTGAGCAGACTATATGAGGCTATGTTGAAAGGCACTCCGAGGAATATATCTGCCGACCTCTGATAAAGCTGGCAGGAGAGCGCGCCGTCTGCGACATAGAACTGAAAAAGAGAGTGGCAAGGTGGAAGCGACATTCGTTCGATTTCTCCGACGTTCCACGCGCTGACGATCAATCTGCGGGAATCGGGATTTGTCTTGATCTGATCGACTACCTGCTCGATTTGGTTTATGACGCGCCGGTAGCGGTACAAATAGCCTTCGGGCGGTTGTGCTGGCCGCAGGATGTATTGAGGGTAAGGAACACGCACCCCCCGCAACTGTTCAGACACGCGGCGCTCGTCCAAGCCGTACTTTTCTGCGAAATCCTGAAGCATAACGAACACCTCTATGCTTCCATCTGGATGGCTCACTTCAACCGGGCGATTCCGGCCGTAAATTTGATTCTCCCGACGCAGAAAAAAGATTGTAGTGTTCGGCGCATAGCAGTTAGCAGCAAAATAGTCTTTGTCCAGGTCGTATACGGACGGATTCTGCGCCCAATGCTGAAAGAACGGGATGTTCGCCAGGTCGCGCAGGAAATTGGCGAAGCACTTCCACTCCGGCGCGACATAAACGCCGGCACCACCGTAGAGGCTGTATTGTGGGTGGGCCGGGTTGTAGCAGCGGGCCAGCATAGAGTGCCATATATTGTAAGCGGCTTTGTAATAGGCCGGCTTGAATGCGATCTCACCCATACACCCGACACCGTACACCGAGGGAGAGTAAGGGTCTTTCACCTGTCCTTGCCGGATGTTCGGGCGTGTCGCTGTGGTGAGACTGAGCGTGTCTGTGAACTGCACGCGATAAATGGCATTTTTGTGTTGCCTGCCGACCCGATCCAGAACCACGAAAGATCGTCCGTCTCGTTGAGCGAAAAGGGAGCCGGTAAAAGGGTCTGGTGGCAGCGTGTTCGGGTCAATGCTCTGGCGTTGTGGCGGGACAAAGGGGCCTTCTGCCGGCCCTGTTCTCTTTTTGATGAGCGCGACTGTTTTATCCTGCGTGGCCTCCCACCGAATCCATTGCTTGCCATAGATCCCATTCAATTGCCCCTGCTCGTCCGCCCACTCATCCCATATTCTGACGCCGTGATCCTTGAGATACTTGATGTTGGTGTCACCCTTCAACATCCATAGAAGCTCGTAGATGATCGACTTCGTGTGCAGCTTTTTGGTCGTAAGCAGAGGGAAGCCTTCTCTCAAGTCGAACCGCATCTGATAGCCGAAGATTGAAAGAGTGCCCGTGCCGGTGCGGTCTTCTTTCTTCGTTCCATTCTCAAGAACGTGCTTCATCAAATCGAGATATTGCCTCATCGTTGAATCCCTCGCTGATGCGTATTATGGCGAAAGCCTTTCTATCAACCAGCTAGAATCAGGCTGAAGTGTATAGCGGAAACGGTCGTGCAGGCGAGACGGACGATTTTGCCAGAACTCTATCGTATCGGGCGATAAACAAAACCCTCCCCAGAAAGGCGGCAGGGGGATCGCTTCGCCGGGGTAGCGCGCTTCAAACTCTTTCATTCTGGTTTCGAGGACTTCACGGTTTTCAATCACTTCGCTCTGCTTCGAAGCCCAGGCCGCCAATCGGCTATCGGCCGGGCGCGTGCGGAAATACTCTGCGGATTCTTCGCGCGAGACCTTGCTCACTCGCCCCGTGATGCGAACCTGGCGGTCGAGTTCCACCCAGTAGAAAACAAGCGCCGCCTGCGGGTTCTCTTCAAGCTCTTCACTCTTCTGGCTCTCATAATTCGTGTAAAAAACGAACCCCCTTTCATCGAACCCTTTGAGCAGGACCATCCTGGCCGAGGGCCTGCCGTCACGGTCAGCCGTAGCAAGAGTCATTGTGTTCGGCAATTTCGGCACACTGGCCTGTGCCTCATCGAACCATTTCTCGAATTGTTTGAAAGGATTCGGGTCGAGGTCGCTCCGTCTCAGACCCGATTCTTCTATGTTGGAATCAACCATCTATCTCTTTCCCATCCCGATTTGAAATAATCTCCCATCAGGGAAAGAAGCATTTTAACTCAACGCCGGGGGATTGCCACCTCGACTTCTTCAATCGGCAAGACCTCTCGCAACAATTGAGGGTCGATTGAAATGAGAAATCCCCGCTTGCCACCGTTTATATGTATCCTGGGCAGATCGAATATGGTCTTTTCGGCGTACACAGGCAAGCGAGTGCGAGTGCCGAATGGGCTGACTCCGCCGACCATATAGCCTGTATATTTCTGCACCGCCGCCGTATCGCACGGAGAGATGCTCTTGACCGCAAGAGTTTGCGCAAGCTCTTTGGTAGAGACCTCAGAGTCGCCGTGCATCAAGACTATGAGCGGTCTTCGCGCATCGGTCTCCATCACTATCGTCTTTATAACGGCGTGTTCCGGGAGATTGAGAGATGCGGCGGCTCGCTCAGTGCCGCCGTGATCTTTGTAATCGTACAGGCGAGGCTCGAAAGCGATCTTCTTCTCCCGCAGCAGACGTATGGCCGGAGTGATGGGGTAATTCGATTTCTCCATAGCTACAAGCAATCACTACGCATTGTTGCCGCTAACTGCATTTTCAAGATTCGGCTCACTGCCATCGCCATGCATTACTAGGTACGTTTGTCCCCGTATGCTATGCGGTCCCTTGATGTTGAACGCTCATGCCGATAGAAGTATAATTCGGACGGTTTTGGTATGCCTAAGTGATAGTCAATCAACGGATAAACAACATGCGTGAAGAAGCCCGATACATCGAGATGAAGTCAGGTTATAACGATGACGGCCCGGCCTGGATCGCCAAGGTTCGATTTTCGAAGTCCGGGAAAACCATCTACTTCAATGGCATGGCCCTGAAATCCTGCAAGGGGGCCGGAATTGGCGCAAACTATTACGACTATGCAACTGGTGAGGAGTATTGGATATCAGGCATCAAGAAGCAGGAATGGAACCGGCATTGGGCCGGTAGCGGAAAGGTGATGATAGAACGATCTCTGCTCGAATGGTATAAAACCACAGTCAATTTTCAGGATCTGGGGTTCCTTGAGATCATTGAAGATATGCCGCCGACCGACATCCGAGAACTTCATGATCGTGAAAATGAAAGCTCAGATGCTCCTTGTTTGTGATAAGGTCGGGCGCAGACACTTCCACTTGCCCGTGTTTCGATAATCGGTGAGGCGGGGCGCGGTCACGCTTTTTCATTATCCCACTGGCGCGAATTACAAAATGCTACCTTTGCGCAGGCAAATTATCACCGCACGGGTAGCGAGTCAAGCTCGATCAGAGATGATTCGAGCGGGTGTCAGAAAGCCTTTTCGAGCTTGCAATTGCGCGCATCATCGAATCGCTTCACCCGTCTCTGCGTCGAAGAAATCGGCCTTCTCCATTCGGAGCCATATCCAAACAGGCTTCTCCATCTCGGCGCGAAAATCGGCACCCGCCCGCGCGATGATCTTTTCATTTCCAAGCCGTAAAAATACTATCGTCTCGTTGCCCATCAACTCCGTCACATAGACTTTGCCTGCGAGCCACCCCTCCCGCTCGGAGGTCGCAACGTGAACCTGTTCGGGGCGTATCCCAAGAGTCACACGCTCGCGCCCGTGTACTCTATCAAGCCCGTTCCCTTCAAGAGGTATCGCAATGCCATCGCCCGCAAACATCCGAGCGCCCGCGTCTATACGGCCTTCGATGAAATTCATGCCCGGACT
Organism: Blastocatellia bacterium; assembly: GCA_022615215.1. GTDB lineage: Bacteria > Acidobacteriota > Blastocatellia > UBA7656 > UBA7656 > JAKEHD01. Next base: position 3,304 of record JAKEHD010000049.1, on the reverse strand, counting down.
GCCGACGAACTCTGCGACGAAACGATTCGCCGGGCGGTTGTATATCTCCATAGGCGTGTCGAATTGCTGAAGCCTGCCTCCACGCATCACCGCCACTCGATGCGCGAGCGTCATCGCTTCGGCCTGATCGTGTGTGACGTAGAGTGTTGTCGTGCCAAGATCGTGTTGGAGACGTTTCAATTCACCGCGCATCTGAACTCTCAGTTTGGCGTCGAGGTTCGAGAGCGGCTCGTCCATAAGGTAAACGCGCGGCTCGCGGATTATTGCGCGTGCGAGGGCTACTCTCTGGCGCTCGCCCCCCGATAGCTCGCGTGGCTTGCGCGCAAGCAGCCCTTCTATCTCAAGCATGTCTGCTACTCTCTTCACACGCCGCTCTATTTCATCGCCGCGCGTCTTCCTCACCCTGAGCGGATAGGCGATGTTTTGGGCAACCGTCATGTGAGGATAGAGCGCGTAACTCTGAAAGACCATAGCTATGTCGCGATACCGCGTCGGGACGAGGTTGACCCGCTCCGGCCCTATGAATATGTCGCCCGAAGTCGCATCTTCCAACCCGGCAAGCATCCTGAGCGTGGTCGTCTTGCCGCACCCGGATGGTCCGAGCAAGACGACGAACTCGCCGCGATCTATCGCCAGATTCAGACACGCGACCGCCGCCGACCGAGCGAACATCTTCGTTACGTTTTCAAACCTTACGTCCACTTCATCAGGCTCCGGGCGATCAGTGAAAACGAGCGGTCAAGACTCTCTGCCGTGACGGTATTCCTGTATGGCCTTCGCGTGATGGCATTCGTGCTCGATCATCGCACACACAAGTTTCACGGTCATGCGATTCGGATCCCAGGTCTTTTCATCTTCGGGCAGATCGTTCAGGATGGTCAGAAACCGCTTGCGCGTTTCGAAGAATTCCTGTCGGTTCTCTTCGAGCGAACGGTCTTTGCGCTTGTCGGCCTCGACCTTGTTCCACGCATCGAAATCCTTGATGTCGCCTATGGTCGGGCGCTGGCCGCTGGCCTTCTGCTCGAAGGCTTTGACCGCTTCGCCTTCCCATGCGGCCAGATGACCGAGCACGTCCCTGATCGCCCATTTATCTTCCCCCATGGGTTCGCACATCTCTTCATCGCTCAAACCTTCGATGGTCTTCATGAAGTTCTGACGCTCGGTGTTCAACTTTTCGATGTATTCCTGTTTGTCCATTATAATCTCCTCGAAATCAGCCATCAGCCGTCAGCTATCAGGTCAAGTATTCAACCACAGATAACACAGATAACACAGAAGATATCTGTCACCGCTCAGAGTTCAAGATGGCGGCTTGCCTGACTGGCCACTGCAACCTGAAGGTTGAACTCTGAACTTTATACCTGAGAAATCTGTGTAATCAGTGGTTCGAAACTTTTGGCTGAAGACTGATGGCTGACGGCTGATAGCTGATAGCCGAACCATGCCTTTTGACTGGCTGGGCACTTTTATACTATTCTGATGGCAAGGAGTTTTGAAGTTATGAATAGAAAGGCGTTGTTATTCGTGGTGGTTGCCGTGATTGGAGCAAGCACTCTGACCGGCGGGTATTACGAATCGACGCGAAGAAACCTCGATGTAACCGATCAGCAGCGCGTGCCCGGCGACATATCCCTGGAGTTCGAAGAGGCGCTCTCGACCATAAGAGAGAGCTACGGCGGGGAAGCCGACCTCGAAGAACTGGGCAAGCAATCGATTCAGGGGATGTTGAACCAGCTCGACCCGCACTCGGCATTCTTCACCAAAGAGGAATTCGATGATCTTCAGACCGAAACCCGAAGCCGCATACACGGCATAGGCGTAACCATACAGAAGCGCAATGACCGCGTTTACATAATATCGGTCGTGCCCGACGGGCCTGCTTACAAGGCAGGCTTGCGTTACGGAGATGCTATAGTGGCTCTCGACGGGCAAACGGCAGAGGAATGGTCGTCCGAACAGGTGATGCATCGCGTCAGGGGCGAGCTTGGCGACCCCGTAGAAATCACAGTCGAGCGGGCCGGCGCTCCCCGTCCCATTACGGTCACTATCCGCCGCGGCGAGGTGAAACTGCCTTCGGTTCGCAACGCATTCATGGTCGGGCAGGCGGGCATAGGATACATAGCCCTGACGGGCGGCTTTTCGAGCAAGACCTCCGAAGAGTTGGCCCTTGCGCTCGCGCAACTCAAACAGGAAGGGATGCACAATCTCATACTCGACCTGCGAGGCAATCCCGGCGGGCTGCTCGATCAGGCCATAGAGGTGGCCCAGATGTTTTTGCCACCCGGCCTGAAGATACTCGACCAGCGCGGGCGAGACGGGCGCGGCGAACGCACTTACGAGGTGCCCGAAAATAACGAGCCTGAGACGATCCCTATGGTGCTCATAATAAACCGGCAGACCGCTTCGGCTTCAGAGATAGTGGCGGGCGCGCTCCAGGATCACGACCGCGCGATCATAGTAGGAGAAACGAGCTTCGGAAAAGGGCTTGTGCAGAGCGTCATCCGTTTGTGGGGCGGGGCGGGGCTTACGCTTACGACTGCCAAGTATTACACCCCCACGGGTCGCCTCATACAGCGCGACTATTCCAGGATGAGCTTCTACGATTATTATCGCAACCGTTTCGGAGGCGAGCAGGCGGCAGGGGGCGCGCCGCGCGGCAATGCTTTGCGCACGGACCTGGGCCGCGAGGTTTACGAAGGCGGCGGCATAGCTCCCGACATAGAAGTGAAATCCCAGGAATCATCCCCTGTGAGGATACGCCTTTTTTACGGCATCTTCGATTTCGCGCGCGAGCTCGTCGCGGGCCAGGTCGCAGGGATGCGCCGCTACCGCATTGCCGAAACCGCACACAAGGGTAAGCTTTCCTCTGAAGATACAGACCGCTATCCCATCACAGACGATCTCCTGTCGGCCTTCCGCCAGCACATAGCCGCCCGCCCGCAATTCAACATTTCGGAAGAACAATTCGCCGCCAATCTCAGCTACATACGCGCCCAGTTGCGCCGCGAAATAATCACCGCAGCCTTCGGTCCCCAGGCGGGCGATCAGGTCTACCTTTTGGAAGACGTTCAGGTGCGCAAGGCAATCGAATCGCTCGACCAGGCGCGCATGCTGGCCGACAATGCCCGTCGCGCGCGCGGGGACCGTCAGTAGTCAGTAGTCCGTTGCGCTTCTTGACCACAGATAACACATTGCGCAGGGGTGCAGGGGCGTTATGAAGGATGAAGGATGAGGGATGAAGGATGACGAGATAGCTTCACTCCGGTTTTCATCCTTCATCCTTCCGCCTTCATCCTTTCCGAAT
>JAKEHD010000355.1 GCA_022615215.1 Blastocatellia bacterium | reverse complement strand
CTTCACCGCAGTCGTTGACGAAATCGTCTTAAGACTACCGCGGCCTTCATCATGCACGAATCGCTCCTGCGGCTCCCCCGCACAGAAAGCATCCCGCATCACCATTCATCTATTGTGCCGGACTTATCGAGAGGCTACAATCGGAGTTTGGCAAACGCGCCCGATTTACAGGGCGCTTCGCCTGCAAATAAGATACTGTCGGTTACGGTCGCGTCTCGAACAATAAGCGATAGTATCCCCGGCAGAGTGGCATGGAAGGAGAGACCGAAATGTCCAGAGAGCGCAGTACGCTCACAGAGGTGAGCAGGAAGTCGTCCGACGCGATTCCTGTGAGCAAAGCGGCCGAGCTTACGGCGCTGTTGGAACACAAGCGCGGCGAGCGGCACGCCATCGTAATGCAGGATTATCCCGACCCTGATGCCATCTCATCTGCGCTGGCGCATAAGATGATCGCGGCCCGTTTCGGCATCGAATGCGACATACTCTATGAAGGCCGCATAAGCCATCAGGAAAATCTCGCGCTGGTTCAACTGGCCGAAATAGAACTCGTCCGCTACAAAGAGGGCGACGACCTCAAACAGTATCAGGCGACCGTGTTCGTCGATAATCAGGGCACGACCGCCGCCCTGACCGATCGCTTCGACGCGGCGGGAGTCGCGCCGCTCGTCATCGTGGACCATCACGAGCCACAGAACCGCATAAGCGCCCAGTTCACAGACATACGAAAGATCGGCGCGACCGCTACTATTTATACCGAGTACATACGCGAGGGATTGCTCGAACTCAACAAGAGCGATTCGCAGCACGTGCGGCTTGCGACCACATTGATGCACGGCATCAGAAGCGAGACATCGGGCCTCGTGCGCGCCCGCGAAGAAGAGTTCGAGGCGGCGACTTTCCTCACGCGGTTTACGGATCACTCGCTGCTCGAAAACATTCTCTCGGTCAAAAGATCGAAGCAGGTGATGAACGTCATCCGTCTGGCGCTCGAAAACCGCGAGATACGCGAAAGCCATTCGATTTCGGGCGTGGGCTATTTGCGCAGCGAAGACCGCGACTCGATTCCGCAGGCGGCCGATTTCCTTCTGACCGAAGAGAACATCCACACCGCCATCGTATACGGCATAATCATCAAAGCCGACCGCGAGGTAGTGATAGGCTCCATGCGCACAAACAAGATCACGCTCAACCCGGACGAGTTTTTGAAAGAGGCTCTGGGCGCGACCGAAGCCGGGCGCTACTATGGCGGCGGCCGTCGCGGCGCGGGCGGATTCGAGATACCGATAGGCTTCCTTGCGGATATAAAAGAAGATGAGATGAAGGTGATGAAGTGGCGGCTCTATGACGAACTGATAAAGAAGAAGTTATTCGACAAGATCGGCGTGCCCAGTCAGCCCGTCGTCACGCGCAGCGAAACCTCTTCTTCCCGCGTCGAGGAAAGTTGAGACATGAAACGATGAATGATGAATCTGGATTTTGACCGCAGATCACACAGATTTCACGGATAAAGGTCTGTGTAATCCGTGTAATACGGTGGTTGATTTTCTTCGTCCTCATTCGGCGTTCATCGTTTCTGCGAGACTCACCGGCGCTCAAATTTTCTCCCCCTTGCGCACTATGACCTGAGACCCTTCGGCAAGGAAAGCCGAATGAGGGGCGGCGCTCAGGCAGTCTACAAATCGCTCTCCATAAAGGGCAGCCGAATCGCAATCTAAAGAAGCCTTTGCCGATTGCCAGACCATCCATCGCGGATGCTCCACCCGGTATTCGACCGAACGGCCGTTTCTTTGCGCACTGTAGCCCCAGTAATGCTCGGTGATGAACTCTTCTTCTGATCCCGTTACGAGCGGTTGCGGCGTGCCCTTTGTTTCGACTCGCAAGTGGTTCCATCGCCCTTTCCATCGCCAGCCGTATTCGACCGCGCCTTCAGATTTGAGCGAGCCGTTTTCCAGGTCTACCTGATGGCGCATGGGAAGGGCGACATACTTCTCGTTATAGATCACTCGCGCTACAAAGGCGACAGCCGCTCGCGGCACGATCTCTTTACGGAAGACCACGCCGCGCCGCCAGCCGTCTTCGGCTTTTCGTCGCACGTAGAAGCGCAGGTTTACCTCTTCGAAGTTCTGATGAAAAGGAATGGGCAGACCGAGAACCTTCGTTCGAAGAAACCTGAACCCCACCATGCTCACGAAATACTTTCCGTCCCAGGAGTCGAGTTCCGTTCCCGCAGGCACATAAGGCCGCAGAAGGTCAGGCTCGATTTCGTAATTGAGCATAGCCAGATGCCGCCATTCGGCTGTTAGAAAAATTCCGCCGCTCATCGCTTCCCGCCTATCGGTGTGATCGAAATTTATCAACCCAGCAGGCCCGACATCTCCAGCACGCGCCTCGACCAGTTACCTGCCTGTTCGGCCACTGCCGCTCGTCTCGCAGGGTCGTCCCATATATCCGCCCACTCGTATTGCCATCGGGCCAATTGAATTTGGAGTTCGACCAATTCCGATTGCGTTTCCGGTTCGGCATCGGGTGCGCTCCACTCAATGAAGAATTTGCTTTCATCGAACAATCGCTCGATCACGTCACGATGGCCGGGATGGTTGGAAAATGACTGCACGCGAGCAAGGTTGGCGGCCAGTCCGCCCAGTCGCACAGGCAATTCATCGCGCAGGTATCGTTCCCGAATATTATCCTTATCTTTCATACACCTCCAATCAACGGCGCAATGGCAATGACCTATTTATCAGCATCACCGCGCGCAAAGCAAGCGCCGATGAGTTGTCTGCCAACATTGCCCGCCGCGCGAGTCGCGTGTTAGTATCGGCTTTAATCGTCGGAAGGGTGATCGGAGGTTTTTCGACCCGATGTTCCATTTTTCAAAGATGCTTTCCGTCCTGTTATGCGCCCTTCTTTTGATCGCGGCCATTTCACCTTCCGCTTTCGCTCAATCGGATCAACAGCAAAGCAGTAAAGCGAAAGAGAGGGAAAAAAAAGAGCAGAAGCGCGCTCAAAAAGATCAGCCCGCCGAGGGTAATCGACAAACAGGCGCGGTCTCCGGCGGTGCGCCGCGAACAGGTGAAACCGAGACGGTCGAAGTAATAGCAGACAGGCAATCGCAGAACGGCGACCTGCTAATCGCCGAAGGATACGTCAATGCCTCTCAGGGCGACCTACGGCTTCAGGCCGACCACATCACTTTCAACACATCCACAGGCGATATGGTGGCCGAGGGGAACGTCATATTCGATCAGGGCGCGGATCAAAGAGTGACCGCGCGCCGCGCCGAAATCAACTGGACATCGCGCAGAGGCACCTTCTGGGACACGACAGGGTTTACCAACCGCACACAGACGGGCGAGTACATATTCTTCACTGCCGAGCGGGTGGAAAAGACCGGTCCTGCTACCTACAAGCTTATAGAGGCTTCCATCACCTCGTGCGAAGACGCGGTGCCCAAGTGGAGCTTTCATGCAAAGCACGCGGAGCTGGAGATGGGCGATCAGGTGAAGCTCTACAACTCCGTGTTTCGCGTCAAAGGCTTTCCCGCCTTCGTGCTGCCTTATGCATGGATACCTGCGACAGAGAGCGAGCGCAAGTCGGGCTTTCTACTGCCGACGACGGGCAGTTCCAATCAGAAGGGGCGCACGCTGAAGACCGCTTACTACCAGACCCTCGGCAAATCGTCCGACATAACTTTTCGCAACGACATATACTCGGCGCGCGGCATAGGGATGGGGGCTGAGTTTCGCGCGCAGACCGATGAAAGGTCGTTTATGAGATTGGGCGTCTTCACAGTAAAAGACCGGCTCTTCGGCGAACCGGGCGAAGACCAGGGCGGCACTGCCTTCTTCGGAGAGGCCGTGCAATATCTCCCGCACGGGTGGCTTGCCGTCGGCAACGCTTCGCTTGTGACGAGCCTTCGCTTCCGCCAGGTCTTCTCCGATGACATCAGCCAGATCATAGACCCCCGGCGCGAGTCCAGTTTTTATTTGAACAACAATGCAGGAAGTTTCAGCGTCAATTTTCTCGCGGCCAATGAAACCACAACACTCTTCCGCCCGGCGAGCGATCCGGATTCTTCGCCTACGGCAGGGACGAATTTCGATATCGGAATCCGGCAAGCGCCCGAATTCAACCTGACCGTCTACCCCCGGCGCATACTCAGCCGCCTGCCTATCTATCTGTCTATCGACGCGAGCGTCGGCGCGTTCAAACGCGAAGAGACCGCAAATGACGAGACAGTGCTGATTACGCCTTCCGCCGTTCAGCGGTTCGATTTCCAATCCAAAGTCACTGCGCCGCTCGCAACTTTCGCAGGCGTAGCCATCACCCCGAGCTTCACCCTGCGCGAGACTTTTTACACACGCAGCCTCGACCCTACAGTCACTGCTTTTAACCCGGACCTGTTCGCCCTGACGGCGAGCGATCCCCGACTCGACGCTTCACTGCCTGAGTTCGACCCGCAGGTCTCACTGTTCGACCGCACCGCGCTCGACCCTATAATCCCCGACAGCATCCTTCGCCATTACGCGGAACTCGAAATCGATATACGCCCGCCCGCTCTCGAAAAAGAGTTCCTCGACCGCGAGGGCTTGCACCGTTTCAAGCACGTCATCGAGCCTTACATCACTTATCGGTTGATAGGCGGGGTGGGCGAAGATGCAGATAGCATAATACGTTTCGACGAGCGCGATGTGGTAGCCAACACCAACGAGTTCGAATACGCCATGGTCAATCGCTTCTTCACGCGCCGTCAGGCTTCCGACTTCAGGCGCAAGCGTTCCAGAAGGCAATCCGCTCCCGCCCCGTCAGAGATGCAACCTGAGCGGCCGGGCAAACGCGAGCGTAAGGGCAAACCGAAAGAAAGCAGGGGAGCAGAGGAGCAGGGGAGCAGGGGAGCAGTGCCTCAGCACTCTCGCACCTCAGCACCCCCGCAGGCTCCTAAGCCTGATGTTGCGGGCGAAAAGCAGAAACTTGAGACGGGCGAGCAGGCCGCGTTGAAAAGCGACGCCGTGCAGGAAAAGCGAGAGGGACAGACCGGCCAGACAGACAAACCCGGCGCGACGGATGAAGATGAAGAGGATGCCGATACCGCCGATGTGAATGATTCGCCCGTTCAGGCTTATGAATTTCTGAGCATCAAGGTCGCGCAAAAGTATTTCTTCGACCGCGATTTCGGGGGCGCGCTCGAAGCGGGCCGTCGAAATCAGTTCTATCCCATCAACACGCTGTCGGGCTTTACGTTCGGCGGGCGGGCGCGCGACTTTTCGCCCGTCAACCTACAGGTCCGTTATCGCCCGCTCTCTTCCATCTTCGCAGACCTCAGAATGGACCTCGGACGCGAAGACGACGTTGTGCGCAACCTCGCGCTCGGAGGCGGAGTGACGAAGGATAAGATCACTCTATCTGCGAACTGGTATCTGTCTCGGCGAATAGATATTTCGCCGAACAGCTTCGAGCCGGGCACTTTCCCCGGCAATCAGATAATCACCTCCCTTCAGTACGGCGATGAAGCGCGCGGGCTGTACGCGGGCACGCGCATAGGCTACGATTTCACGGATCGTTTCATCTCGGACGATCAGCTATCGACCGGAAGGCTGAGGAATTCGCGAAGCTATCTCGGATACGGATGGGACTGTTGCGGAGTGCAGTTCAACTACAACACATTCAAAGCGGGGCTGCGCAATGAGAGCGCCTTCTCGTTCACCTTCACGCTCGCGGGGATAGGGAGTTTCGGGACGGCCCAGATCTCGGAGCTGGGCGGCGGCGGCGGGGGGCGCAAGCGCGGCCGAAAGACGCGCCGCGACATATACGATGAGTTTCAGTAAGTCGCGGTCGAAAGGCGCAACCTGAGATGAAAGTCAAACGCACTGAAACAGGATTCATACTGGTTCTCGACATCGGAGACGAGGTCATAGCTTCTTTGAAGAAGCTTGCGGCTACCGAAAGAATAGGGGTGGCTTCTCTCACAGGTATAGGCGCTGTACGCGACTCCGTGCTGGGCTACATAGACCTTGAGCAGAAACAGTATTTGAGGCGCTCCTGGCCAGATTCCATGGAACTGGTCTCGCTTGCTGGAAACCTCGCTCTGCTCGATGGCGAGCCGTTCGCACACTGTCATGCAGTGCTCGGAGACCGTGAGATGCGCGTCTTCGGCGGCCATCTGTTTCAGGCGACCGCCTCGCTTACGGTAGAGATATTCCTGCGGGTCTATGAAGGCCGGATCAATCGGCGATTCGATGCGGATTCCGGCGCGAACCTTATCGTGCTATAATCGCAGGGCGCTCCACCCTATTACACGGTATGGGGAGGAAAGCCATGCCACGCACACGAATTCTTCTCTTGTTGCTCCTTTTGATGGTTTCGCAGACGACCGACGCGCAGGATTCCGATTCGCAACTGATCAGAGCCGCAAAGCGCGGCGATGCCGCAAGAATAAAAACTCTGATTCAACAGGGCGCTGACGTAAATGAAAAAGACAGAAACGGCAAGACGGCCTTGATACACGCGGCGATGGATAATCACATCGACGCAGTCCGGGCGCTCATCGACGCGGGGGCCGATGTGAACAAAGTAGATTCGAAAGGCATGACGGCCTTGATGTACTCGATAGCGATAGCCTCGCCATCGCTTTTATTGATCGGGCAAGTGGCAGAGCAGCATTCTGCGACGGTCGAAGCCCTGCTCGATGGCGGCGCGAATTTAAGCGTCCAGACCCATCACGGATGGGACGCCCTGATGCATACGGCCTGGGCGGGCGACACCGTCGCCATGAAATTGCTGCTCGACCGTGGGGCAGAGGTGAACGTGAGAGACAGAGAGGAACGCACTCCTTCGATGTGGGCCGCCTTTCGCGGGCACGCAGACGCGATGGAGATTCTGTTGACCAGGGGCGCGGATCTCAGCGCGAGGGATAAACACGGCAAAACCGCGTGGATGCTTGCGCGCGAGCGCGGTCATACAAGAATAGTCGAGATGCTCGACCTGGCGTCCGTCAAGCAATGATCGGAGGCGCGATCAGGCGAGATACTGCGCGCGAAACCGGCGCTTGCCCAATTGGGGGACTTAGAGGCAATATTATTGACAGGGTGTGGCTTTGATGCTAAGTTACGGTTGATATTCCATTCGGGCATGCCCCCCTAATGATGAGCTTATGAAAAGAAGCGGTTCCAGTTTCGACGACCGCAAGAAGGAGATACTCAAAGCGATTGTGAAAGCACACATCGCCACGGGTCAGCCGGTCGGGTCTTTTGCGCTCGCAAAACAGTCGAGTGAACGTTTGTCGTCCGCAACGATAAGGAACATCTGCGCGGAACTCGAAGGCGAGGGCTATTTGACTCACCCCCATACCTCGTCCGGGCGCGTGCCTACCGACAGAGGGTACAGGCATTATGTTGACAACTTGACGAAATCGAAGAAGCTCTCGCGGTCGGACGCGGCGCGCATCGAAGAGAAATTACTCGATGAGGAATCGCTTTCGAGCGCCGAGCGATTGATGGCCCGCACCTCTCGATTGCTTTCGCAATTGTCCGATAACGTCGGAATAGTCATTCCTCCTTCGATCACGAGGGACATGCTGCGAAGAATCGAGTTCGTCAAACTTGAAGACTCGCGCATACTCGTAATCACGGTATCGAACGCGGCCCGCGTGCAAAACCGGGTCGTGCGCATGGACGCCGAGTTCACCCAGGATGAGTTGAATTCGACGGCCCGTTACCTGATGGAAAATTTTTATGGCTGGACGCTCGCGGAAATCCGGGATGAATTGCTTCGCCGGATGACTCAGGAGAAAGAACTCTATCACAAGCTCCTGCGCAATGCGGTCTTGCTATGCAGCCAGAGCCTTGCCGATGGCGACCGGCCCGACGTTTTTATCGAAGGCGCGTCGAACATACTGACGAAGCCCGACTTCGCCGACAGCGAGCGCATGCGTGCGCTATTCAAGATGTTTGAACAGAAGAGCCGCATCGTCAGAATCCTGAACGAATGCATCGAGAGCGCCGAGCGCGAGGCGGTCGCAGTCCGCATAGGCAGCGAGAATCGCTCCATCGATCTGCGCGATTGCACCGTCATCGCTTCGCCCTGTTTTTACATGGGAGACGCGGCCTTAGGCAGCATAGCCGTAGTAGGCCCTGTGCGGCTTGAGTATGATCGCCTCATAAGCGTTGTCGAGTATATAGCGAAGCTCTTCGAGCGCGCGCTGCTTCCCGACATGTCTTTCGAGGCCGGTCGCCCGGCGCGGCCGCTTCAGTGAAGGCCGAACTTTGCCTGATGGAATAGAGGAACGTAAACGATTAGAGCGATGGGAAAAAAGAAAGACGAACCTGTTAAGTCCCAGATAGAGATTGTTGAAGGGCCTGAGGAGGCGGAATTCGAAATAGCCGATGAAGAGATTCCGCAGATCGAATTGATAAGCGTCGAAGAAGACACCGAGCGACCGAGAGGCCCTGCCCCCGGCGCGCAGGTCAGTGCCGATGAACTTGAAGAATTGAGCAAGACCTGGGACGCGGCCTGGGCGGGTTTGCAAGCCCAGGTGGATGCTCTCACGCAAGAAAAGACTGCCCTCTACGATCAGTTGCTCCGGCGTCAGGCCGAGTTTGACAACTATCGTAAGAGAGTCGAGCGTGAGAAATCGGAGATATATCAGCGAGCGCGGGCCGAAGTGCTTTTGGAATTTTTGCCCGTGCTCGACAACTTCGAGCGCGCGCTATCGAGCCTCGAACAGAGCGAAGGCGACGCGAAATCCATGCGGCACGGTGTGGAGTTGATACACAAGCAGTTCAACGACGCGCTCGTAAAGTTCGGCCTTCAGCCCGTCGAGGCCGTGGGGCAGGCATTCGACCCTAACGTGCATGAAGCGGTTACGATCGAGCCGACCGAGGAGCATGAGGAAAATACTGTGCTCGAAGAGTTTCAGAGAGGATATAAATTAGGCGACCGGTTGTTGCGGCCGGCCAAGGTGAAAGTGGCCGCCAGTCCCAACCGGTAAGCCTGGAGCGAAGAAAGAAATCTTTAGTAGAAAGAAATCTTTACGCGAGCGATCTATGAAGACCTGAGTATGATGATGCGTGACCCGCGAGTGGACGGGTTGCGGAAAATTGGCCGTCAGACCCAGCCAGTCACGCATTGCCCTTTCACGCCCCTGATTATTCACCCCTGACCCCCTGACCCCCCTGTCGAATTTTGAGCGATTAGGAGATATGTCTTATGGGCAAAGTGATCGGAATAGACCTGGGCACGACCAATTCCTGCGTGGCTATACTCGAAGGCGGAGTGACGCAGATAGTACCTAACAAAGAGGGCGGGCGCACAACGCCTTCGGTGGTCGCTTTCACCGAGAAGGGCGAGCGGCTGATAGGCCAGATAGCCAAGCGCCAGGCCATAACCAACTCGGCCAACACGGTCCACGTGGTCAAGCGTTTGATGGGCAGGAAGTACAATTCGCCCGAAGTCCAGCGCTCGCGTGCTGTCTGCTCTTACGAAATG
>JAKEHD010000354.1 GCA_022615215.1 Blastocatellia bacterium | reverse complement strand
GCTAGGGAGCGGGGGGGCAGGGGTGATTAGATGATTGGGTGCAAACAAGCAGGTGAATAGGATTAGCTCCCCTGCCCCTCTGCTCCCCTGCTCCCCCGCTCCCCTGCTTCCCTGCGGTTGTGATACGATTCTATACGAATGAAATTCAGCAATCTTTTGACTCGAAAACCTGTGATCATCGCGTGCGCCGGCCTTGTTGTGGCCCTCGCGGCTGGCGCTTATTTCATGATGCGCCGCCCGCCGCGCGTGCAGATGGAAAAATATATTCCCGGCTCGGCGCTCGCCTTCATAGAGGTCGCCAATCTCACGGACGTGGTCGATGGCATCACGGGCACGAACGCATGGAGCGAGCTTGCGCCCCTGTTAGGGTTATCGAGCCAGCTTCGACAGATAGGCGCGGGGCTGGACCTCATAGGGCGGACGGGACTCGGTCCCGAAGAGGCGGTCGTGGCGGGCCGCGCTCAATACGCCTTCGCACTCACAGGCATAGAGACCGAAACCGGCGAGACCGATGAAACCACTTATCTGCATTTCCGTTTGCGATTCGCGCTCGTGGTCGAAACCCATTCCGCGCCCGAAAGCGCCGCGAGACTCGTCCGCGCGCGCGCGCTGATTCTGGCTCAACGAATCTACGGCGAAGCTACACGGCAAGAGACCGAAAATTATCTCGGCACAGAGTTGCTGATATTTCGCGGCCCGCAGCCTGAGCGCCAGATGGTGGCCGCAGCCGCAGGCAGCGTCGTCTTAATCAGCAATCACACGGAAGCGATAAAATCCTGCCTCGATGCCATCAATCATCGCACGGCGACGCTGGCCGAAAATGCCACGCTCCAAAAGCATCGCCCGCAAGTCTCCGGCGACCAATCGCCCCTTTTCGCGTTCGTGACTCAGGCCGGAATCGAAACCCTCAGCCGTGTGGGACCGGCCATCGTCGCCAGCCGTCTCACCAACGACCCTGATAGCATAAGCGCGACCGCCAATCTCTTCGGCCATCTGTCGAAACAGGCCGCAGCCGGATTCCTCTATAGTTCGGAGTTCGACGCGGGCGGCGTAATGGAAAAGTACCTGACCGTCTTGCAGCCGGATGTAGCCGGGGCGCTGGTCGAGCCTATGAAGCCTGCGCCGTCGGCAAGCTCCGAATCGCTCAAGCTTGTTCCAATGGCGATAGAAGATTTCACCCTGCTCAGTGTGCCTGAGCCTGCCGATCTGCCTGAGCGCGTTCTCAAACAGCTTTCGCCGCGCGTGGATATTGTGGCGGGGGTTGCACTGAGAGAGTTCGTCCTGAATTTTCAAAAGCAACTCGGCCTCGCCCCCTCGGACCCCGCGAACAAAGCCGTAGGCGACGAAGTGACGCTCATCCGATTTGTCGAAGGGGGACCGATGGCCATGCTCGTCCGGGTGAAAGACCGCGCGGGGATTTTGCCCGCCGTCGAGCAATACCTGAAACAGGAGGGAGCGACGATTTCACTCGCTCAACATAATGCGACCGAGATAATTCTCTCTTCGAATGAAGACGGACGGGCGGCAGCATTCATTGATAATTATCTCGTTTTGGCCACGCGCGATCAGATTGTAAAGATCGCAGACGCCGAGTCGAGCGGAAAGGCCATAGCCGATGACGAACGATTTACGCAGGTCTTCCGGGAGCGCCCGGCCGCGGCTTCAATAATCTCTTATCGCCCGGAGGTGAAAGAGGTAGGCGAGATGATGCTTGCCCTGTCGCGCCTCACTCGCGCAAGCGACGGTTCGCGCGAATTATTGGAACAGGACCGCTTCCGCGCCGCGCTCAACCGCGTACACCCTTCGGTAAGCTTCACGGAGTTCCGCGATTACGGCATATACACAGAGACGCGATCCGCAATCGGGAATTACAGCCTGATAGCTTCATTCATTGCGGGAGAAGAAGAGTGAAGAGGCGAAAAGGTGGCATGGATGCGGATGCTTTGTGAAATTCTGAGCTAAAAAAGTCAGAATCTCAGATTCAAGGTCAGCGATTTCCATATTTGAAATCTCAAGTTATGTTGTGCTTGTTGGGTGAAATCTGTTTTGAATCTGCAAAGGCTCAGTAAAGTCTGTTGGCATTTCATCCCACGTTCGCCCTTCCAATAACCGTCCTGCCTGCTTCTTATTCACTCCTCCCCATTGCTTAAAAAAGAAGGGAACCTGCGCTTTCCGACACTGATCACGAATGTCTATGACCCATGACTTGCGCATAACACGCGCGCCGGGACCTGATTCGCCTCCAACTATAACCCAATCTATTCGATCCAGGTTCAGATCAGGAATAGATCCTAATAGCGGCTCAAGCGACAAGAACTTTATATGCGCATCAGTTTGCCGAAGATGATCTATGCGAAAGGCATAATCCTCGGTCTCTATACTCACGCCCATCCAAATATGAGGTTTCCAGGATAGATGAGGATTAAGTTCTAACAGGCGGTCAGACCTCTTTGTGAGTATTTGAAATTGATGCCAATCCGCCCTACCCATTACATCGAAGACCCTAAGAACGAACTCCAGTGGTACATCCTTGTGGAAAAGATCGCTCATTGAATTGACGAAGATAATTTGTGGCTTTCTCCAGCGAAGAGGCAATTCCAATGCGTTTTCATGTAGGGTAAGATCAAATCCGTTGGAGTAATTGGGTTGCCCCATAGCCTTCAGCCGAATTGCCAACCGCTCTGCATAGCAGTGCTTACACCCAGGGCTGATCTTGGTACATCCAGTAACTGGGTTCCAAGTAGCCTCAGTCCATTCTATAGCTGATTTTGTTCCCATAACAGGTATTAGCCCTTTCGTGGAAAGCTCACTCTCACTGTTTCTGCAAATGTTGGCTTACCTCTTAATTTCTTCCTTTTTTCAGCAGGAGGATCAGTCATGATTGCTCCTTTAGCTTCGAGTTCTTTAAGAGCATCTTTGTAATTTGATTTGATATACTGCCTTCCAACATGATGCTCATTGTATATTTGTAGCATTGTGAGAGTACGACCTGCAAAACTATTGAGAAGCATATCAGTTAATTCATCGAGGGGTCTTGAAAACCCAAACAGCATCGGTTGATCCTTCGTGGCAGGGTTATACTCGAAAGAGGGCACTCCTTGTTCTTTAGTGGAGCTTTCCTTTGCCATTATATCTTTCATTATTTCGTACCCCCTGATATCTTTTGAAACGAAGATCAAGTGGTGGCTTGTTCGGCTTCCTTCGGCATTTCTAAATCGAAAAGGCAGCACATATTTGCCGCCCATCTCTTTGAGTGATTGACTGATGGCCTCAACGATTGTTAGTTCCCGTTGGTGGGGCAGCATATTCTCTAATTGCTGGCGAAGCTGTTCATCTCGCTGCTCGCCGAAAAGCGCGTTCATGTGTTCGCGGACAGCCTGATTATTAAGGCCCATGTTTATACGATTATAGTTGAAGAAGAATATGCAATCACATCCCCAGTTTTTGAGAACAGAGTTTATCAATCGCAGAGAAAGACCTTTGTAGCCCCACGGATCTATGAAAAACAACGTTGGCACTAAACGCATCTGTTCAAATTTTTCAACTATCTTTGTTCCGACCTCCTCGTTGTCGACTTCGGGTTTGTATTTCAGGCTGGTTATATTGGGAATCTGATCTATAGCCTTTTCAAGTGACTGGGTATTATCTCTGTCTATATCATTGAAAATCGTCACAAGCATGTTGCGCATATCTGCATTTTGAATGGCTTGCTCCAGGATAAGAATGGGAGTAGATTTGCTTCCATCTTTGTAGCGACCTGGCCCAGCAAATAAGTCAATATAAGCAATCTTGTTACTGCTTTTCTTTGCCCAAGGAATAATGACTTTAGCCCAAGCCCAGAAGTACTTTGATACTATCTCGGCTTTTATTTGCGATTGCTCTGTTGATTCATCGAAAAAAGTTTGAGACAAGTCGCTCATATTATTTCCTTAAAGCAATTTTAAATAACTCAATGTGAGTGATATTATAACACTTTTCCAGGTAACTTCCTCTATACAGAATGACTCTCTAATGGACTTCTTCGATCTTCCTCACTCCATCATCCCTTCACGCTTTCGCTCGGAGAGTCGACTGCGGCGGCGGTCGTCTTTCTTTTCTTGCGTTTGCGGAGGCGCAGGCGGCGGCGTTCGCGCACCTCTATGCGGTCGCGCACCTTGCCGTAGAATTTCGTGAAGTAATCGTACATGGACCATAGGGCGAAGACTACCACTATCCAGAGCATGGCGCGACCCGCGCCGTAACAGAGCACGCGGAAGCCGTCGAACGTCATGATGCCCTCGCGCAGGAACGAAGATATGACGCGGCCCGATTCAGTGAATGAGGCGAACGAGACGTTGGGCTTGACTTCGAGCGGAGGTTGAAGCCCCGACGGGCCTCCCGATACGCTGCCCAGTATCAACAGCGTGATCGCTATGACCTGAGAGAGCATCTTGAATTTTGCTTTCCTGGACGCAGATATTGTGAAGCCTTCGGCGGCGGCGATGGAGCGCAACCCGGTGACGGCGAACTCGCGGGCTATTATTATGACGATGGCCCAGGCGGGCGCGAGCCGGTTTTCTACGAGCGATACGAGCGCGGCCGAGATCAGCAATTTATCGGCTATGGGGTCGAGCAGTATGCCTAGCGTAGAGACCTGGCCCCGCTTTCGCGCAATGTAACCGTCGAGCCAGTCGGTAAGCGATGCGCCCACGAATAGCGCAAGTCCCAGGAGTTGTTGAGGCACGCCCAGCCAATCGCTTGGAACTTTCGTCAAGAGGACGACGACCAGAAGCGGCACGACGAATATTCTCGAAAGAGTGAGCGCGTTTGGAAGATTCAAGTTTCGACTTCCTGCCCCCGTTTATGGGCGCGATTTCACCGGCTACAAAATGGATGTTGTGATTCGAACACGCCACCCCAAACTCAGCTTTCTGACTATATTTAGGCCCCGGCGCATTGTCAAGCGGCGCGACTTTTCCGAACGCGGAATTATGAACGATGAGCGATGAACTGGCTTTTTCCGCGCACATCATTAATATAAAGGAGAACGTTTTGCGATTTCGCGCATCAAAGGGTCTGTCGGCAGAATGAATGCATTTATTGGGCGGCCGCGAATCTTGAATCTCATGTCTGATCTCATAAACAAACTGAAATCCTATCGTCGGCATATCGTCATAATTGCCTCTACGGTCGCCCTCGTCATCATCGCCGCCATCATCTTTTATATAGTGCAACTCAATCGCCGCATCGAGAGCGAGCGCATAGCTCAGGCCGAAGCCGCGCGGGTAGAGGTGCGCGAAGAAAGATTGCGCGCGCCTTCGACCGATGGCTTCTCGCTTTATTTGAACTCTTCGGATGTTCGCGCAACGGCGAACCTCGCGGGCACGGACTACCTTGCAACATCGGGGGGACTCGTCGCGCTCGATGATGGCGGCAACGTCCGTCGGCGCTACACGACGCTCGACGGATTGACGGATAACGATCTCACCTCGCTTGCGACCTTTCGAGACCGCCTCTTCATAGGGACGGCCTCTGCGGGATTGATCTCTTTCGACGGCGAATCTTTCACGGGCTACACATTCGTCAAACCCAAAGCCACACGTGTGAGCGCGCTCGCCCGGACGGAGAGCGAACTCCTTATAGGCACGCTCGACGGGGGACTCTTCGAATACGACGGCGAGCGTTTCTCGCGCCGCTTCAATCGAGCGACGGGGGCGGATTTCACCAGAGTGACCGCGCTGCTTTCCATTGACGCGCGCCTCTACATAGGCACTCAGGACGCGGGGCTTTACATCTGGCGCGAGGCCCGCATCGAGCGCATCGGAACGCAGGAAGGGCTGCCCTCGCCTCATGTGACGGGGCTTGCTCCGCTGCCCGATGGCTTCAAGGACAAAGGCCGCATAGCCGTCGCTACGGATTTCGGGGTCGTCGCGCTAAACGATGAGCCGGGGACGCCCGCAAGCGCGGAGTTTCAGATCGCGTCCCTATCGGCTCAACCCAACGTCACTTCGCTTGCGGTAAGTGGCGAGCGATTGTGGGCCGGGCTGTTTACGGGCGGTTTGATCGATCTGGCAAGTGATCGCGCGAATCGCGACGAACCTTCTGATAAAAACAACTCGGCCCTCGCAGAGACGGCCGGGTTGCCACGCTCTGCGCCTGCTATTGCATACACTGCCGATGGCGTGCTTTGGGCGCTGACCGGAGAGGGCGCATTCACAAGGGAAGAGAGCAGCGCGGGACCGGCCTTCGAAGCCGTAGCCACGTCGCTTGCACGCGAGCGCGTGCTCACAGGAAAGCACATAACGGGCCTCGCCTTCGACGGAGCGGGCCGATTGTGGGTCGGGTACTTCGACGCAGGTCTCGATGTGATTGCGCCGCAGACGAACGAGCGGCTTTCTCACGTGGAAGACGACCGCGTGCGCGAGGTCAATTTCGTCGCCTTCGACCGCAGCGAAGACCGCTTGCTCGTAGCAACGTCGCGGGGACTTGTGGTCTTCGACGCTGGATTGAAGCAATCGGTTCTGACGCGCGAGCGGAACGGATTGATAAACGATTCCATCGCTCATGTGTCGCTCGTGGATAACGCCCCCGAAGGTCACGCCCTCGTGCTTGCGACGGCGGGAGGACTCACAAGCGTCGCCGGAGGTCGCGCGCGTTCGCTGACTGCTTTTCACGGCCTTGCGAGCAATCACCTTTATACATCGGCGAGCGCCGGGTCTCGGTTGTTCGTCGGAAGCCTCGCGGGTCTTGTGGAGTTGGAAGGTCTGAGAGTTGTGCGAGTCTACAAGACTTCGAACTCGCCTCTATCGCACGACTGGGTGACTGCGCTTGCCGAAGCCGAAGGCACGCTCTATGTAGGGACGAACGGCGGCGGGGTCGATGAGCTACTGCCTACGGGCGAGTGGGTGAACTTCGCAGATCAGGTGGGCCGATTCGAGGTGAGTCAAAACGCGATGCATACGGATGGCGAGCGAGTTTACGCGGGGACTGGCGATCGTGGACTTTTAGTTTATAATACGAGAGCACGGCGGTGGACACGCATCAGCGCGGGGCTTCCGTCTCAGAGCGTCACCGCTATCGTAACCGACGACGAATATATCTACCTCGGCACGCTGAACGGGCTGATGCGAATCGAAAAGAGAATTCTTGAATAGCGGTCAGTTGTCAGTTGTAAGGGGCTGGAGGATCAACCACAGATTACACAGATAGCACGATAGAGTAATACCCTTTGAGAATATCTGAGAAATCAAGAAAGAAATCTTT
>JAKEHD010000353.1 GCA_022615215.1 Blastocatellia bacterium | reverse complement strand
CTTCAATCTGGCGAATTATCTGAACCAGTTGATGGGAGAGCCAGTTTTGCAGGTCTCATCTATTATCAATTAGTCCTCTTCCAAATAGCACAAGTCGTATGGAGGATTTTCTCCGAGGCTTCCCCTAAGCAATTCCTCCAGCATGGAACCTATTATTTGAGATAACACTATTTTTTTAGTGGCGAGATAAATTTTTTATGATATTGTAGCAGGTGATGGCCAGGAAAATTGCTATAGCCAACCAAAAGGGGGGAGTAGGTAAAACAACCACAACAATAAACCTTGGGGCCAGCCTTGCAGTGGCGGATATGAAGGTATTGATTATAGATGCTGATCCTCAGGGGAATAGCACGAGCGGGCTGGGATTGAGGGGAAAGTTTCATAGGAGCCTATACCATTCGCTGGTTATGCAAGATCCTTTTGAGGGCATTGTTTTAAACACAGAGCTTCCTAACCTGCAAGTCATACCTTCCGAAAAAATTCTGGTCGGGGCCGAGATAGAACTGGTCGATATGGAAAACCGAGAGTTCAAGCTTAAAGAGGCACTGGACAAATTTGCCTGCAATTATGACTATGTTCTAATAGATTGTCCGCCGAGTTTAGGGTTGCTGACGCTCAACGCACTAGCTGCTGCGAATTCAGTATTGATCCCGATTCAGTGTGAATATTTTGCTTTGGAGGGAGTGTCAGAACTATGGGATACTTTGGTAAGGATACGCAGAAGCTTAAATCCGAGCTTGACTATAGAAGGGTTTCTTCTGACGATGTTTGATGAAAGAACGAATCTGTCGAATCAAGTAGTTTCCGACCTGCGGGATTTTTTGGGCGGGCAGGTTTTCTCTACAATAATTCCCAGAAACGTTAGATTGGCCGAAGCTCCAAGTTATGGGAAACCGATTCTGCTTTACGATATTAAGTCCAAGGGAGCTGAGAGCTATCTCAGATTGGCAAGAGAGGTGATTGATAATGTCAAGAAAGGCGCTGGGGAGAGGGCTTAGCGCCCTTTTTACCCCAACAGGGTCGTTCAGCCAGGATATGGTTGAATTGGATATTGATCAAATAGACCCGACGAATGCTCAACCAAGACAAAGATTTGACGAAAATAAGATAGAGGAATTGGCTCAGTCTATAAAGATGAATGGCATATTGCAGCCCATAGTCGTAAGGCGAAACGGAGATCGTTTTCAAATAGTAGCCGGAGAACGTAGATGGAGAGCCGCACAAAAGGCGGAGCTTCAGAAAATCCCTTGTATAATAAAGGATATCCCTGAGGCAAATGTTTTGGAATTGTCTTTGATCGAAAATATACAGAGAGAAGAGTTAAACCCTATTGAAGAGGCAAATGCGTATAGAAGATTGATAGATCAATTGAAACTATCTCAGGAAGAGATAGCTCAAAGAGTCGGTAAAGATAGGTCGTCAATAACTAATTCTCTGAGATTATTGAAACTGCCACCTGAATTACAAAGTCTTGTCGAAGACGCCAAGCTATCAATGGGTCATGCGAGAGCATTGCTGTCACTTGAGTCTGTAGATAAACAGTTATCCTTAGCATCAGAAATTATTAAAAAGGCACTTTCAGTAAGGGAGACAGAGAAACTTGTAAAGCAAGCGCATGCTTCTGGCTCCAAGCGGCCTAAGATGATTGGTTCTGGTGAAGAGGTTGCGAACGAAAGAGCTAATGTCCTTGCAGCGGAACAAAGGCTGAGTAAGAAACTCGCTGCCCCTGTTAAAATAAAGTTATCGAATAAAGGCGGTACGGTGGAAATAAAATTCTCTTCTACAGAAGATTTAACCAGGCTTTTCGATTTGCTGATGCAAAGAGGGCAGAATTGATGCTCGAATCGATCCAGTACACAGATTATGCGATATTTATAGTTAAACGCCTTATTATCAATAGTTTACTTGGCGTAGCTTTGATCTTTATTGGCGTCTCAGGGTATTGAATGTATCGACTCCTGGTTAAATTTTTGATGTAAGATTTTTTACTATAAAATTCGGTGCTAATTGCCTTGATACGATGTTGACTTCGCGCATACTGGCAGCTAGAGTTCTCGCTTGATTCCAATTGATTACTTTATTCGGAGGGCGAATGTCAATTAAGTCTGATTCATGGATTAAGCGCATGTCTCGTGAAGAGGGGTTGATAAATCCCTTTGAGGAGCGGCTAATACGCAGCATCGAAGACCGGCGAATTATAAGTTGTGGCCTTTCGAGCTATGGATACGATTGTCGTCTGGCACGAGACGAATTTAAAGTCTTCTCGCCGGTAACGGGTACGGAGATTGATCCTAAGAATTTCGATCCGAATAGCTTGCTGGATGTACCGTTACGTCAGACGAAGGACGGTTCTATATATTGGCTACTTCCTCCACACTCTTACGCGCTCGGAGTGACTATAGAGCGATTCAATATACCTCGCAGAGTAACGGCACTGGCCATAGGGAAAAGCACCCTCGCGCGGTGCGGGCTGATAGCCAACACTACGCCGCTCGAAGCCGGTTGGTGTGGACGCCTCGTGGTCGAACTGTACAATGCTGCGAACCTGCCCGTCCGGCTATATGCAGAGGAAGGGTTCATACAGATTCTCTTTTTTGAATCGGACGAAGATTGTGAAACCAGTTACAATGACCGAGGCGGTAAATATCAGGATCAGAAAGGACTGACGCTTGCCAGATTGTGATTCGGGAAGGCTTGAGTGAATTATTTGTGCGCTCCCTGCGCCTAATGCTTGCGCAAGTATGGAACCTCCTTTCGGCATCTTTTCATTGTCTAGCAAGATCAACCGCCGAACATTCATCCGCACCTGCTCGTTCTCAATAACGACTGAAGCTCGAAAGGCTCTCCCCGTATTACCTTAATGCCTTTTTCCGAGGGAGGATAATGCCAATGCTGATGGCCGACACTATGGCGATATTTTTCGTGGTTCTGGGACTGCTGCTGGCCTTCCCATCCCTATGGCTTTTGTGCTACGGTCTCTGGCCTGATGCATCGCTTGCCGCTTCCGCAAAAACAGATAAGAATATACTCAAGCCTTTTCTCGTCGGTCTGCCTGTCACGGCCGTGATGTTGGTGATGGCCGCCGCAATGAAAAACCTGCTCGGAGGCTTGGGTAATATCGCTGCTGGTGTGCTGGTTTCGATATATGTAGTCTATGCGGGCACGGGAGTGGCGGGACTGGCTACGACTATAGGTCAACGCCTCAAATCCCAATCAGATGCGCAGCAACCCTGGCGGGCCACGCTTAGGGGAAGTGTCGTTCTCGCACTGACATATCTTCTCCCGATACTCGGATGGTTTGTAATACTCCCCGCTTCCATAATAGTGGGCACAGGGGCCGTTACGATGTCACTATTCAATTTGAAGACTGATAAGGTTGCGGCTGTATCGGAAGTAAATGATCGAAGAGTCCCGACAGGAACGACTGTGACAGCGGATTTGCCCTGACCTGAAGCGGAGATTTTTATATACAAGGTTCGACTATGGAATCAAACGTGAAATTATCGCGTCGAAACTTGCTCAGGTCCGCAACTGTCGCCGGGGGAATATTGCCTCTGATGGGGTGCGAACGTGTTATAAGCACCTTCACCAGAGAGATGGGGCAGACCATTCCAGAGACCGTCAGCGTGGCTGATGGGGCGGAAATAGACCAGGTTTTTCATCTACTCGCTCGCGCAGGCTACGGTCCCTGGCCGGGTGATCTTTGTCGGGTGCGCTCAATGGGCGCAGAGAACTGGATGGAGGAGCAATTCCACCCGGAAACTATAGATGATACTTTGTGCGATCTCCGCGCGCGGCGGTTCGAAACTTTGCATCACGAGCCGGGCACCTGTTACGAGTACAAAAAGCCTGTGCTTCGCGAAGAGATTGCGCGGCATACTCTGCTCAGGGCGGTCTACAGCAAACGCCAGCTTTTCGAGGTGATGGTGGGTTTCTGGACCGATCACCTAAACATAAATATCGAGAAAGGTGATTGCATATACCTGAAACCGTCGGATGATCGTCTGGTCATTCGTGCAAACGCGCTCGGCAAATTCCGCAATCTCATAAGGGCATCAGCCACATCGCCCGCTATGCTCGTATATCTCGATGGCAAAGAGAATAAAAAGTCGGGGCCTGACGATGTGCCGAACGAAAACTACGCAAGGGAATTGCTCGAACTGCATACGCTCGGAGTACATGGTGGTTATACCCAGAAAGATGTTTATGAAACGGCCCGATGTCTTACCGGCTGGCGGCTTCGAACCGGCTGGCGAAAAGGAACTGTTTACTTCGACGCATCTCTTCATGATGATGGCGAGAAGGAAATTCTCGGTCAGAGGATTCCTGCGGGTGGTGGTCAACAGGATCTGGACCGAGTCATAGATATTGTTTGTTCTCATCCCGCAACCGCCCGTCACATTTCAACGAAACTGATTCGGAGATTAGTTGCCGATGACGCTCCCGTCTCGCTGGTTGATCGGGTGGCGGCAGTTTTTTCCGAAAGCGATGGCGATATAAAATCGCTCGTCAGAAACATTCTCACGTCAGAGGAATTCAAAGAGTCTCGCGGCGCAAAGATAAAGCGCCCCTTTCGTTTCATCGTAAGCAGCATGCGGGCTACGGGGACCGACACCCATGCGCACAGTCCATTGATCGAATATCTGGCCAGAATGGGGCAGGGACTCTTTCAACACCCGACGCCCGACGGCTATCCCGACGAGCCTGACTCATGGATGGGCACTCTTTTGTGGCGATGGAATTTCGCCTTCGCGCTGGCCTCCAATCAGGTGCCATCGGCGGAAGTGTCCATTGAGCAACTTGCCAAGGCAATAGACAAAGGACGACGGGGAGGTACGCCCGCGAAATTGCTCCCTCATTTTATTGGACGGGCAGGCTCGAAGCGGGAGCTTGACGCGCTCGAAAAGTATTTGGCCGGCCGAGAGTTGCATAGCAATGATGGGAGAGTTGAGCTTATAGGCTTGATTCTGGCATCGCCCGCCTTTCAAAGATATTGATGGAGTCGATTATGAGCAGGTCATCGCGTCGCGGATTCTTGCGCAATCTTTTTCTGGCAAGTGAACAGAAAATGCCTGATGCCGGGGCGAAAACGCTTGTGTGTGTCTTTCTACGAGGCGGCGCGGACATGCTAAACCTTGTCGTGCCTTACGGCGACGATCAGTATTACAGCCTGCGGCCATCGCTCTCCATTCCCAGACCGAACGGTGACGATCAATCGCAGGACGCTGCGATTCGGCTTGATGAGTTTTATGCCTTTCATCCTAAGCTCCGGCCTCTTCTGCCGATCTACAGAGAAGGTCGTTTAGGCATAGTTCAAGCCGTCGGATCGGACAACCCTACCGGCTCGCACTTCGAAGCGCAAGATCAGATGGAGCACGGCGAAGCTTATGGAAGGACTATTGGAGGCGGCTGGCTTGGGCGTTATCTGAGAACAAGGGCGGGCAAAAACATGACGCCGCTTTCGGGCGTTGCCATCGGTCCCACCATCCCGGAGTCTCTTCGTTCCGCTCCATCGGCGAGCGCCATCGATTCGCTTGAGGATGTTCAAATCAAGACACCATCCGGCGACCCGCGCGCCGTCTCGCTCGCTCTGTCGGCGATGTATGGCGCTGAAGCGGGCGTCCTCGGCCAGCCGGGGCGTGCGACGCTTGAGCTTTTGAATCGTGTGGAGTCGCTCAGGGGAAGGGCCTACATACCGGAGTCCGGTGCCGATTATCCGGCGGGCAGCTTCGGTGCAGGGCTGAGAGAGATCGCCCGATTGGTGAAGGCATGTGTCGGTCTTGAGGTGGCATGCATAGACCTGGGCGGCTGGGACACACACTTCTTTCAAGGAACGACCGACGGGCTACAAGCCGGGGTCATTGATGAACTGGCGCGAGGTCTGTCAGCATTTGATACAGACCTGGCGCGCCATCGCGATGATGTTATTACAATTGTCATTACCGAGTTTGGACGGCGCATCTATGAGAACGCTTCGCTTGGGACAGATCATGGACGGGCCTTCGCGTTCCTGGCGATGGGCGGCCGTGTCAAAGGCGGCCGGGTGACAGGCGTCTGGCCGGGCCTTGAAGAAGAGGATTCTCCGGGACCGGGTGGGTTGAAGGTCATGTTTGATTATCGTTCAGTGCTGTCAGAGGTGCTGTCGGCATCAGGGTGCCGCAATATTTCTCAAGTGTTTCCTGGCTTCAAGCCTCAACCGATTGGATTGGTTTGATTGTAATAGCCGCGTCAAAGTTATGGGCTGTCTGAAATGGCGCGGGAATAGAAAGGTGCGTCCCGGCCTCTTGCTCGTTGATTGCAGCTAAAGGGATTTGCAAGGGCTTTCACTTGCCTGAATAGAGATATATAATTGGTTTCGCTATAAACTGCATGAAGACCGGGAAGCGCAGAAGGTTATTATGCGGAAAAGGGCAAAAGGGCAAAAGGGCATAGGGTAGGTGTTTTGACTTGCTTGCAAGAAATAGAACTGGCGGCATTTAGGACTGGCTGCTATAATTCGCCGGATCGTAGGCAGAAACTTCAGTCAGTGGACCGCAGAGTTAAAGAGATAGTCGGAACACGGTTGCGCTGATTGTATCCGCAGGGATAATCAGTCGACTCGAACTTCTCGAATAATAATCTCAAAAATTGACCGAGTGTAGAGAAGCGTTTTTTATATGGCAAAGAAGGGTAACATCCTCGTCGTGGACGACGAAGAAGTAATGCGTGATGTGCTTGAGAGCCTGCTGATTGCCGAAGGCTATCAGGTCGAGCTTGCGAGGAATGGCGAAGAGGGCCTCGACATGTTTCAGCAGCAGGCTTTCGATGTCGTGCTGTTGGATGTATCGATGCCGGGGATGGGCGGGCTGCGAACGCTCGAAGAGATTCTCAAACTCGACTCCGAGGCGGTGGTCTTAATGATCACTGCTTACGCCACGTTCGATACGGCCATATCGGCCTGGCAGCGCGGCGCGTTCAACTGCATAAAAAAACCTTTCGACAATAAAGAGATTCTGGGTTTGATCGCGGCAGGCATCCGCCGCCGCCGCAAGGATGAAGAGCGGCACGCGCTCCGGCAGACGCTCAAACGCAGCACCGCTTCCAAAGAGATCGTGGCTCGCAGCCAGAAGATGCTCGAAATACTCGCCTTCGTCGAGCAGGTCGCGCCCGCCCGCAGCACTGTGCTCGTTACGGGTGAATCGGGCACCGGCAAGGAACTGATAGCTCGCGCAATACACAATCAGAGTGCGCGCGCTGACAAGCCTTTCGTCACCGTCAACTCCGCAAACCTGCCGACCGAGTTGTTGGAATCGGAGTTGTTCGGGCATGTTCGCGGGGCGTTCACCGGCGCAGTGGCGGCGAAGAAGGGATACTTCGATGTGGCTGACGGCGGGTCGATCTTCCTTGATGAGATCGGAACCATCTCTATGGAGACGCAGGCCAAGCTCCTGCGCGTTATACAGGAACGGGATTTTACGCCGCTCGGGGACACGACTCGCCGTCAGGTGGATGTGCGGGTCATAGCCGCTACGCACGTCGACCTCAAACAGGCGGTAGAAGAAGGCGCATTCCGGGAAGATCTTTTCTACAGGCTCAATGTTATACAGATACGACTGCCTCCTCTTCGCGACCGGCGCGAGGATATCCTCCCTCTCACGCAACACTTCATACGCAAATACGCTCAGGAGAACGAGCGGCCGATCGCAGATCAGGTCAGCCCCGAAGTGCTATCGCTGCTGGAGATGTACAACTGGCCCGGCAACGTGCGCGAGCTTGAAAATGTTATGGAAAGAGCGGTGATAGTTGCGCGCGGATCTGCTATTGAGCCGAAGGATCTCCGCGAAGAGATACTCGACCCGCAGCGATCCCCTTCGCAGATCGGCGGGCAGAAGGTGGCAACTCAGATAGACCTGTCGCGGGGGGTGTCTTTCTATGATGAGGTGAACCGCTTTCAAATCGAATTGATCCGCCGCGCCCTCGAAATAACAGGGGGCCATCAATCGCGGGCCGCGAAGCTGCTCGGCATGAACACCACTACCTTGAACAGCAAGATCAGGTACTACAACATACGTCCTTAGTCCGTCGTTCTTTGTCAGTCGTCCGTTGTTCTTTTTATCGAGGTCTCGCGCTACCGCAACTTATGAGCGACTACGCTCCGGACCACTGACTAAGGACGGAAGCGTACTCGCTGCCGGACGAAAAAGTCAGAGGCGTAACGTGAAGGACTGTGACCGCAGGCCGTTTTCGATTATTACGATCTGATTGTCTGCGTTCTTGTCGAGCTTGAGTTTGCGCCGCTTCTTTTTGACGCTGAGAGAGCCGGTCTCGGCATCGAATGCAAATGACAAGTTGATAATCTGCCCGTTTATCTCGACGCGGGCGGCGGCCGAAAAATCTTTCCCGGTTATTGTAAGGACACGCTTTACGAAACTCGCGCCCGTGATGCTCGGCGGCTCAGGAGGCGGAGGCAGTTCGATGGGGTCTGTGATGTTATATATGACGAGCGCGAAATCCTGATCCGTATCCAAACCATTGCCCGGCAAGCCGTCGCCCGCAATACGGGCGGCCCGAACCGTGATTACGAAATTGCCTTCCATTCCCTCCGGTATCGCTTCCGGCGGCAGATAGATAGATTCCACATTGTTCAGGCGGTCAGGTTCGCCGCCTTCAATTGAAAATTGCTCGGCAAAGTGATTGGCGCGATAGACGGTCTGCCCGCCAGTAGAAGGCATAAAGATTCCTTTTTCTTCTGCGCCTTCCACTGTGATTTCGAGATCCAGGTCGTTGACCAGCATCGGGGCTGCGAGCATGCCTGGCGCATCGGTCCAGGCAAGCGTTATTCGTAGGGGAAGGGAACGGTCGGCCAGAGACCCTTTTATCTCGAATGTCTGGCCGCTTTCAGAGAATACTTCGGTTTGGTCTACGAGCCTGCGGCTTGCGAGGTCGAACGCGCGGGCCAGATTGGTCAGTCCCCAACCCTGACGCTCCGAGGGGAGGTCGCCGCCTGCATTCTCGCCCGTTAAATATGACGCGGAGTTTGTTATGTAGGCTTTCAACATGGCCGGTGACGGCGCTCGGCCTTCGCCCAGGAGGTCGTGCAATGCAAAAAATTTACACACAAGAGCGAGAGCGCCTGTGACGTGTGGTGCGGCAAGGCTCGTGCCCGAAGACCATGTGTAAAGGCGCTGATTCGGTGGGTGATGAGGTCTTCTGCCGGGACACAGTCCGCGGCCGTTGTAGAGTATAGCTTGAGATGCAGCGCCGAATATATGTGTGCCGGGGGCTGTTATGTCAGGCTTCGTTCGTCCGTCAGCGACCGGCCCTCCGGCCGAAAACCTCAGAATGTCGAGCGCGCTGTCGGCCCCATCAGGCCCTATCGGCCCGCCACCGTCCGGATCGCAGGAGTCGACGCCTTCAGGTCTATAGTTTTCGCTCGCCCCCACCGTGATAACATTCTTGGCCGTGCCCGGCGAACTTATGTTGCCGCCCGGCCCGCGGTTTCCTGCCGAAAAGATGAAAGCCATCTCCTGATTGCCGTCTACATCGGGTTGAGCGTCCCGCGTCAGAGAGTCGTACTCCTGGGCCAGGGAGTCGTACATGTTGCTGTTGTTGCCCCAGCTATTGTTCGAGAGCCTCGCGCCTCTCTCATAAGCCGAAGCGACTATATCGGAGAAGCTCGTCAGAGTCGAAAATACTCCGCTGTCTCCGAATATTCGGGACTGGCCGAACCTGGCCGCGGGGTCTATGCCAAGCCCGTACATGTAACCCGCCGCATCGGTCCAGTTGCTCAAGCCAAGCCCTACGGCCACAGATGCAACAAGCGAACCATGACCGAGCCGGTCTTCGGGCTGGCTGTTGATCGTGTAATCTACGTTGTAGGCAACGCGGCTCTTCCCTTCGGAGTCGCGGGAGCCGGGATGAACGAGCGAGTCTGAAGTGGAACCCCGGTCGAGACCTGCGTCTGTAAAGTCGATCAAGAAATCGGATGGCCCGTTCAGCCCCTTGGACTCAAGCCAATCCATGTAGCCCGGCCCGACAGTCTTTGTACGGTCTTCCGTAAGGTTGGCCGCTACGATCTGCGCGCTGAGTTCGTCGTGAAGCATCGGCTCGCCGGAGGGGGTTATAGACAGCACCTCGTCGAAGCGGGCTATGTCGAGTAGATTCTCTGCCGACACAGTGACCGAAAGGACTATGAACTTGAGGAAGCGGCGCGGCGCTCGCACTTTGCTTGAGGCGATTCGATTGATATAGTCGATAGCACTTGATGATTCGGTTGATTCCAGCAACTCGATTTCGACGTTGAGGAGCGCATTATTTTTTCCGGTCAGCCAATCGTTATCCAGTTCCGGGGCGATCTTTTGAATAGGTTGGAAGCGGCCCATCCATCGAACCGGATGCGAATCGGAAGCCGAAAGTTCCGCATCAAAAGAAAGATTTTTTTCCTCAAAAGGAAGACTTTTTTCATCAAGCGCCGCCACTCGCGCAAGCTGCGCGCGGTCGCCCCGAATTATATAGGCGTTATTCGGGATGTAGCCGATTATCTCCGAACCTGTGGCTTTCAATCGTTCGATCCAACTGCGTTTGATAATCCCGGCGAACTGAACTATGCGCGTTTGCTTGTGCCCGGAGTGTGCGAGGCTGTTTATGGCGTGCATGTCTTCGGTCGCCGTGTCGAGGTCCGAAGCATCGCGTGTGTTGATCGCGCCCCGCCGGAAGAGTATGAAATCGGGATTGCCCGCAAAAGATTTCCGCCCGCTTGCGCTCTGGTCTCGCAAGGTGCCGGAAGTTGCCATCGCAGGCGCGTAGGGCAGTGTCGCGCACATCATCATCAGGAGCGCGAATGCTGCAAGAGCGAATTTGATCGTTTGCAAGTTTGATAGGTTCATCTTAACAAGCTATAGGGGACAAAAGCGGAGAATCCCTTGACCCTCGGTCCTTACAGTCACAGGGAAGCGATTATATAGACGCGAGCGCGCTTTTACCAGTCGTGCATGTGTATTATCATGGCGTGTGGGACCGATGAGGGTTCCGGGGTGGCGGTACTTGGAGACCGCGAGATAAAACGGCTGAGGAGGATGATGATGAAAAGAAATTTTGTGAAGACGTGTTTATCAGGATTGCTGGCGGCGCTTTTCTTGGGCGGGCTGCCGATCTTTACATCGCAAGTTTCAGGCGGTGATTCACAGGTCG
This sequence comes from Blastocatellia bacterium, assembly GCA_022615215.1. Classification (GTDB taxonomy): domain Bacteria; phylum Acidobacteriota; class Blastocatellia; order UBA7656; family UBA7656; genus JAKEHD01. The sequence goes on along the minus strand of JAKEHD010000353.1, from coordinate 23,418 downwards.
CCTTTGCGCAGAGGAGCCGGTCCAGGACCACTACGAACACTTCTATCATAGCTATAGGTACGGAGTTAAAGGTGAGGCTCAACGACACGCTCTCAAGCGATGATTCGCGGGTCGGCGACCGTTTCACGGCGACGGTCCTCTCTCCGAATCGTTATGATGGGGCGAGGGTGGCCGGGCATATAAGTTCGATTGAAAAATCGGGCCGCGTCAAGGGCCGCACTACTATGACGCTGGCCTTTGATTCGATCAGGCTGCGCAATGGGCGAAGCGGCACGATGCGGGCAGAGCTTATAAGCATTTTGGGAGAGGATGCTGAAAAGGTTGATGAAGAGGGCGAAGTGAAGTCGGGCAGCAAGGGCAAGCAGACGCTCAAGCGCGGCGGCATCGGTGCGGCGGCAGGAGCCGTGATTGGGGGCATAATCGGCGGCGGCAAAGGTGCATTGGCCGGTTTGATAATCGGAGGAGCAGCAGGCGCAGGGTCTGTTGCCATTGACGGCAGCAAGGAATTGAAGCTCGAATCCGGCACGAGGATGCTTATCCGCGTCACCCGGCGGTGAGTGAAACGGATTTCTCATTCCGCCTCGGCGATCTTCTTGAATAAGCCGTCAGGCGCTGCTAATGTTCAGTCGAGCCATTTTCACGATGAGGAATTGAAACATAATGACAAATCGGGCAGGCAGGTTTCGGTTCGAGGGAGTTGTATTCGGAGCGATGCTTTTTCTTGCGATGGTTGCGACCGTCGGCGGACAGATACAGTTTGGTAAGCCGAAAAAATCCAAACCGCTGCCCAACCCCTCGATACTCGCCGCATCGCGCGACGAAGTGCTGACCATAGCGAAGCAGATGCTGGAGATGCGCGAGATACCGCTCGATAAGGAAGACTGTAGCCCTACGACGGGGGAATGCACTCTTATCAGCAAACCGGTCGTATTCGTCAAGGGGATACCCACCAGAAGCCAGCTCGAACATTACTGCGAGGTGCCGGTTGCCGCAGTGCGCAACTGGATCAAAGGGCGTTATGTGCTGCGAATTCAAATCAATCCCGCCTCGCCCGATAAGTCTCTGGTCGGCGTCTACGCCAAGTTCGAAGGAATGACCGGCGAAGCCATGAGTAATGGATGGGTGCCGCTCGCGTCCAGGGGTGAATTGGAAGACAGACTGCTCCGCTGCATACAGGACCGCTTGCAGGGCGGCGATTGCACCAGCGACGAAATCAAGTGAAGCGTCCTCAGCCGTCAGCCCTCAGCCCTCAGCTTTCAGCCATCAGCCATCGGTCTTCGATTTATAGCCCGGTGGCTGACCTGCCAACTCTCGACTTTCAGCCTTCCCTTGCTTGATCCTCAAGCCTAAGCCCTTGTCTGATAGCTGATAGCTGAGGGCGGATGGCTGATTGCGGCTTCCAAATCGGTCAAAGTGAAAGATTGTTGTGTAATCGTGTACATTGTTTGTGAATTATTTCCACGCAATTTTACATCTCGAATAAATCCCGATTCCTGAAATGCTTTCACTGCATCCCGCATAAGCCTTGTGGGTCGTCAGGACTTTGATTCCTGTGATAGAAAAAACAGTATTCCCCGTTTGGGTTTTGTATAGCTCGATTCGCTCCGAATAGAGGAGATTGTGTCTTCTATCTGAACGAAAGCCATCAGGGAAATCGGTCATTAATAGAGCATAAACGGCTGTGATTGGGAATTCGGCCTTCGATGCACGCACGATGATCGGTCATTCGACCCCTTCATCAGGATGGAAATAATCTCTTTTTCGATCTGGCATTATCCTTGCACTAGACAAGGGTGGGCAGAGAGTTCCCATTGTGGCATCGGTGATCGAAAAGCGGACGCAGGTGCGTTGCCGGAGGATGCCGCTACTATAGAGAAAAACTGTTGGGAGATGTTTCATGAGCGATAAATCCAGAATGAAAGAGCGCGGCTTCACAGTCCTGGAACTTGGGGTAGTAGTTTTACTGGTTGGAATCACGGCGGCCATTTCCGTTCCCCAGATCGTCAATGCGATGCGCGAGTACCGGCTCAACAGCGGCCTGCGGCAGATAGCAGATACGCTCAAGCGAGCGAAGATGCAGGCCGTGAGCGCGAACCAGAGAACGGCCCTTTCGGTTGATCCGACCGGCCGCAGAATCGGGATGACTTTTTTCAATGATGACAATACGGTGAATAGAACTGAGTGGGTACCGCTTCCGAGCGGGGTCAGCTTCGAGCGCCCAACCAGTATCACATCGAATCCGGAAGGGGTCACGACCCAGGAGGTATTGTCGTTCCCGCAGGAGGATGGCGTCTACCGGTTGAGCTTCAACACGCGCGGATTCCCTATAGTGGCATTCGGCGATACATCGGCGATCTTTATCGGCAATGGGCGAAACTACCGGGCCATCACTATGTCGAGCGTCGGCGGTGTGCGTACTTACCGCGCGGAGGACTCAATCTGGGTAAACACCCGGCGGACTTATGAGAGTACAGAGACTGAGACGGAGACCACGCCGATAAACTGAAACACGGGCCAGGTCCAGGATCAGTAATTGGAGTGAGTGAGTGCATTATGAAGGACAATAACGACAATCAAAGCGGATTCACGATACTGGAGGTCGCAGTCGCTTCGGTCATATCGATGGTGGGGCTGGTCTTCCTTGCAAGCCTATTTACTCTGGCCATGTCCCAGAATCGCCTTGTGAAGCAGTTCACTTCGACGGCTGCGCTCGCGCAGGAGAAAGTCGAAGAGATGAACGCTATCGAGATCACCGATCCGCGTATGGCGATAGGCGGCGACCTGAACACAGCAACGACGGTGGGCGAAATCAACTACTTCGACACTATTTACATTGATGACAACGGGCAGGTTCTGCTGAACGACGACATACCGGAGGGGCGAACCGCGCAATATCGCCGATTCTGGAGGCTCGAAGCAGATGCTGATCTTGTCAACACGACGATTATCACTGTGCGGGTGGAGGCAACCCAGCCGGGACACAACCGGGGCAGGACCGAAGAGACGATTCTCGTGACGGTTCGCTCCAATTAGGATTGAGAGGAAGGCTTTATGAAAGCAGACAATGAAAGCGGATTTTCGCTTCTCGAACTTATGATGGCCGCTTTGCTGACGGTCGGGCTTATGGGGGCGATATTTGCGTTGGCAAACCGCAACCAGCAGGTTTTCGTCACTGAATTCGGCGTGGTCGATATGAACCAGAACATGCGAACTGCGATGGACATGATCACTCGCGACATACAATCGGCCGGCATGGGACTGCCCCGAGGCGTGAGCAACTTCGCCGCGATTTATTACAAAGACGGCACGGCGACCGATCCCAACGCGCCGGATGAGATAATGATGCTCAACGGCGACCCGTTCGCGCCCGTGGCCGACGTGACGGAACAAGCCGCAGGCAGTTCGGAGTTCTTTCTCGAACCGCCGGCCGATGTGACGATCACAGGCGAAGGGGCCAACCAGATATTTACCTACAAGGATCGGGAAGGAAACCCGCAGCAGGTATACAGGTCTTATGAAAACGATTCTAAGATATACATAGTCTATGACGACCTCCATGCCATGATCTTCACGATGAGCCGCGACGCTCAGACCGTCGCTCAGGGCGCGAAACAATTGGTAAGCGTGCAGCACAACCCGACAGGGTTTCTCAACCCGCCGAGCGTGTTCGGGTCGGTAATCGACGGCAGCGAGCCTGATTACGAAGATTCGAGAGTGGCGATACTGGGCGGTTCCATAGGCTACCGCCTTAACAGGAATACGGGGGAGCTTGAGCGCACCGAAGACCTGCAAACCTGGTTTCCTGTGGCGCGCGGCATAATCGGCTTTCAGATTCAATATCGTGTCCTTGCGAGAGCTCTCAACGACAGTGTCAAGGAGAAGACAACCAGCATACCTGGTGAAGATGCGATAGTAGATACGGGAGACGGAACGAACACGCCGACTTCGCGCAGGGATATACGCTCGGTCATAATAACGATCGAAGCCGAAACACCCGATGTCGCGCCCGGCAATCAGAGCTATAGGCGAATTATTCAGAGGTTCGAGGTGTCTCCGCGCAATTTCAACCTGTTGAACAACAACAATCTTAAGTCGCAATAAAGGCAGGGGCCGGGGGCCGGGATTCAGGAGCCAGGGGTCGGTTACTCCTTCACTGGCTACTGACCACTGACCGCTGACCACTGATCACTGAGAGGTATTATGATACAGCAACGTGGAATCGACTATGATGGAGAGCGAGGCATAGCGCTTATAAGCGCGCTTCTGGTCTCGACAATGCTGCTGGCTCTGGGTCTGGCGGTGGTGCTTTCGGCTACGACCGACACCGTCATAAGCAAGAGCCATCGCGTTTCCGAACAGGCGTTCTTCGCCGCTGACGCTGGAGTAGCCATCGCCCGCCGCTCGCTTGCGACGGCGCTTCAAGAAGAGATACTGAAGATACAAAACGGCGAAGTGACTTATGGCGACGGGGGATTCGTGCAGGATGGTACTACTCCTGATGACACTCAGGTGTTGCCCGATCCAGATGATGATCCAGATCATGAGTTTTATCAGAATGTCTTTGCTCGGGTCTCGGAGCTTTCCGATGTTGAGAGCCGCCATGCGAAGCTCGAAGAACTCAATGGCACAAGCTTCACCGTCAACACCATTGCGCTTGCAGGCTCAGTTGAGAAAGGCGATCCAGTCGACAGCGAAGGCGGTGTTACCTGGGTTGAAGCTACTACGTTGCGCTATTCCATACAGGTGACCGGCACGACTCAGGCGGGCGGGCGCGCAACCATTATCGAGACCGGCCTTGTGGAATTGAACCTCACGCTTTCGACTGCCCAGCTTGCAGGCTTGCCCCGCGACTTCTCTTTTTCGGGATTCGGCGCTTTCTTCGACTTCGGCGACACCAACGAAAATGCGTCGCTGGCTTCGGGCACGTTCACCGGCATCGTGCATACCAATACCCATTTCGCTTTCAAGTCGTCTAGTGACGTCGCCTTCCGAAATAAGGTGACGCAGGTAGACAACTACATCCGTCTCAATAGCAACGATTTCGATCAGGGGCACCAGAGCATACCTGCGGCCGACACATCATGGATAGACATCAGCGCGGAGGGGTATACGTCGGCGGCCCCCGTGCCTTTGCCCGAAAACAATTTTTCGCAGGAGTACGCCGTCATAAACGGGACCGGTATAACTGATTTGAGTGGCGATGGCGTCACGCCTGTCGACCCGCCCGCTGCTATACCTGTTGACGGCAATGGAGACCCGCTGCCGGTATTTGACTCGGACGGTCGAGTCACTACAGCCGCACTGAAAGCAAATCTGCGGGCTTACAATAACGCCCAGCCAGTTATTTCCAGCGGGAATATCAACGACGGCGTCTATATCTCATCAGCGAACGGCACCAGTGTTACAGGGGCAGGCATATACGTGCAGGGCAATGCAGACGATATAAAACTGGTGGCCGACACAGTGAGCGGCCGTACAGACCAGCTTTATATAATCACGCAAGGCGGCATCGCGACGACCATCCGGGTCAATTATGAGGCGAATGGCGGTGTGGGGCAGACGACCATTTCAAGGGCCGGCACGAGCACCACTTTCAACGGAGTGCCGACGGATAAATCGGAGGATAAATCCGACCCTGCGAAGTGGAAGAATGGCGCGTCTCTGTTTGTCAACGGCACTATCAACAGCCTGCGGGGCGGGGTTGATGGCTCGATTAACAAGCCTGCCATAGCCTCAGATACGAGGCTGACCGTTACCGCGCAGCGCGACATAAAGGTCACAGGCGATCTCAAATACCAGGATACGGTTGTCAACTCAGACGGCACGCCTGTGTCAAACCTCGACTCTATAAAGAACGTTTTCGGCATATTCACCAACGACGGCAACGTCGAGTTGAAGCCTGACACCGACTACACGTTGAGCGGCAAGAGCCTTGAGATGCATGCGGCAGTCGTGTCCTTCAACAGCGATACGTCGAACGATGATACTAATGAAATCGAAGGGTCAATTACTTATACAGGCACCTCTACCAGCACCAGCGATAAATGGAAACTGGTCGGCAGCCGCGTGCAATCGAAGATAAACTCTATAGCCAAGAAGGTCAACGGCGTTTTGTACGGCTATACGCGACGCGACATCTTTTTCGACGTGCGGTTCGCAGGCGGCAAATTCGCGCCGCCCTTCTTCCCCGGCACGACTTACGCGCTCGGGACGGAAAGCGCGGGTGGCGAAGTCGTCATAGCGAACGTCGATGCGCCCAAGGCTACGGGTCTATCCTGGGTGCGAGTGAACAATTGATGATTTAACGGGCAAAGGCGAGGTCGAAAATACGTCAAACGGCGCGACCTCGCTTTTGCCTTTAGCCCAAAATCTCTCGTCCCACTGCCACTAACACGCCGAGATTTCAACCCCATAAATGATTTTCAATCCAACTGTGTTGCCCGTTTTGCGGGGGGGGTGATCGGGCGGGCATAGCATTGCAGGATGGCGGGACTGCCCGAAGTCGGTTGATCGAGATGGCAGTCCCAAGTAAAATCTCTGTCACCATAATTTTAAGATTGCCTACGCGAGGCGGGTTCGCGGGTGTGGTGTGGCACCGAGGATGAATTTTTATGCGTTGCCGCTGGATCGCCCTGCTATCAATTCTGGCTTTTCTGCCCACAGTGGAGAGGACGAGCGCGTCCTCCGGGTGGAAGCCGGTTACACATGAGGAGTTGAAGATATCGGCCACAGATATCGGCGACCCCAATGCCGAGGCTGCCATACTTTTCCGCGAGGGGGAACTCAACGACAACACCCTCGAAGGCACAAGCCTCAAGGTTTATATACGGATCAAGATATTCGACGAACGCGGCCGCCGCCACGCCGACGTGCAACTTCCATACAGAGCGGAACTGGGCCGCATCAGCGATGTGCATGCCCGGACCATACGCCCCGACGGGTCTGTAGTCGAAGTCGAAGGCCGCGACATATTCGACAAATTGCTCGTGAAGACCGGTCGCAACGCATGGCGCGCGGTTGTCTTCTCACTGCCCGCAGTGGAAGTCGGCTCGATCATAGAATACCGCTACCGCCAGAGCTATCCGCAGGGCTTTCGTTACTTCGCGCTCGAATTGCAATCGGAACTCTTCATAAAAGAGCTTCGCTACCATATCCGCCCGCAAGCCGCTTCCGGGTTCGACGTGCGGTGGGTCACCTTCAATGCGCCGGACCCTAAACGGTTTGCGCCCACCTGGGACGGAACCTATAACATAAGGGTTGAAGACATACCTCCCTTTCACAGGGAGCCTTTCATGCCGCCCGAACTCGCCGTGAAGATTTGGGGATGGCTGTATTATTCGAATGAAACCGAGACCGACCCTGATAAATACTGGCGCAACTATGCGCGCCGACAGCACTTGCGGGCCAGCGACGAAACCCGTCCGACCGGCACCATTCGCCGCATCGTCGAGACGATAACGCTTTCGACCGACGGGCCACAGCGCAAGATTGAGCGTATATACGATTATGTCCGAAAAGAAATACAAAACACAGGAGTCAGGGAGGAAGGTGAAGCCGACGCGGGGCTGAAACGAAACGACACGGCTGACGAAACCATTCGCCGCCGTTACGGCACGCCGCGTGAGATCAATCGCCTGTTCATCGCGATGCTGAGAGCCGGAGGACTCGACGCCCGCGTTGCCGAGCTTACAATGCGCGACGAGGCTTTCTTTCATCGCTCGTTTCCCGACGCCTTCCAGTTCAACAGCGAAGTGACCGCCGTAATCGAGCGCGACGGCTCCGTCAGGTTTTACGACCCCGGCACTCCTTATTGTCCGCCCACTATGCTTTCGTGGGAGAAGGAGGCCGTGTCGGCTCTCGTCTATGGCAAGGACGACAGGCGCTTTGCCGAAACGCCTGTGACCGAAGCCGCATACAACAATGAAAATCGCGCGATCAGCGTGACCGCATTCGCTGATGGCGAAGTCGATGTTCGAGTGGATTCGAAGATCACAGGCCAGCGCGCGCTTGAGTTGCGCAACGAACTGGGCGGTCGGACCCCTGACGCTCGGCGCGAGTATATTATGGCTGGCGTGCGCGATTTTATTCCTTTGGCCAGGCTCGACGAACCGTCGGTCGTTATATCGAATCTGAGCGACACGTCCGCGCCGCTTGAGTCTTCGATAAGCTATAGAGTGCCGCAGTTTATCACGCGCACGGAGAAGCGATTGCTTCTGAGACCGGCCCTGCTCTCCCATCGCGACGAGAGCCTGACCGCTGCGCCGCGCCGCTCGAACGCCATGTACTTTCACTACCCCTGGTCAGAGAGCGAGCGCGTGACGATCAAGTTGCCGGACGGCTACGTCCTGGAACAGTTGCCCGACCCGGTGGAGGTAGACATAGGCGCGGCGCGTTACCAGTCGGCCTTTATTAAGGACGGCGATCAAGTGGTTTACGAGCGCCGATTGATGGTCAACGCCATAAGCTTCACAGTCGAGCAGTACCAGACCATCAAATCGTTTTTCGACCGGGTGCATCAGGCGGATCGCGCCGTAGTATCGTTCAAACAGTAGGCCGCTGTCAGCTATCAGCTATCAGCCGTCAGCTATCAGCCGTCAGTGGTTGGTGGTCAATGGCGAGTTAGTAATGCTGAAAGCTGAAGACGGACGGCTGATAGCTGATGATTATTTATGTTCTATGACCGGTGTCGTCCGACAGGTTGTTTGTAGAAGAAATCCGGTCGGTTCGCAATTTTGGTCGGCTCGACTTCCCCAGCGCATTTCTGCGAACGCGCATCCGAGTTGAAAGCATAAGGGGGCCAACTTGGCGGCTTCCTGGCCGAAGTCTATTTCGCAATCGTTTATACACACAGCCAAAGGAGCATTGTCGTACTCAGACTCTGTTTTGTGATCGACCATGATATTTGTTTCCCTATAAAGGTAGACGGAAAACAGAGCGAAAACTCTGCAAGATTCTCAAAATTTTTTGACGTATACGTCCGGTTCCATCACGTTGCGGTCCCTTGCGCGGGCGCAGGTTCAGTGAAGGCAGGTATCTCACAAGAGGTATGGACCGCATTTGCCTTGTAAATCGCCCCTCAAGGCGATTCGCTTTGAAGTTTGGCGCGCAGGGCTTCGAGGTGCTCAGTCTCTTTTGCGGCGTCCGCACTGGTTATTTCGAGTCGCAAATAGTGGCTCAACTGATTTATCGCATCGCGCGTCCGTCCGGTGTTTTCATAAGCGTAGGCCAGGAACTTGTAAGATTCGGCGAATTTTGGCTCCTGCTGGCGGGCCAGTTCGAGGAAAGGGATGGCGTTTATATAATTGCCTTCTTTCACAAAGGTAGCGCCCATGTGAAAGTTGCTGATAAACAGATTGGGTTGAAGGGCGAGCGCGCGGGCGAAAAGTGCGCGGGCGCGTTCATAGTTTTTGAATTCGGTATCGAAAGTATGGGCGTGACCGAGCGTGTCCAGCAAGGGAGCTATGCTATCGTTTTTGCTCAGTCCCTTATGGCATAAATCAATCGCGCGCTTGACGTGAGAGCGGTCCATTGTTTTCACATGTAATTGGAGATGAGCAGGGGCGAGGTTTATGATCGCAACCATATTATCAGGGTCCATCTCCAGAACCTTCTCCAGTTCCTCGACGCTCTTTTCCGGCTGTTGGAGCTTGATATAGTAATGACCCAGTACGAAGTGTGACATCAACTGTTCGGAGGCCGTTTGTGCGCCGTGTTCATATAGAGTCAGGTCATCCTTCCATACGGCATTTTGAGCCAGTGTCTTTCCTACGAGCAAAAGACAAATAACGGCAACAGTCGCCGCCTGTACGGTTCTTCGTATGCCAATCTCCACCCATCGCTCTACGGGCAGCTTCATCAACCCATAAGCGATCAGCAGTGAGAAGCCTATCGAAGGGATATAAACATATCGCTCCTGTACGAGGAAGTGTTCCTGGAAAGTGCCGAGGTTGAGAACGGGCAGCAGGTTGATTACGAACCAGAGGATTGCAAACCTCGTCACCGTAGCCTTGCGAAGAGGCCAAAGCGCCAGAGCGAGTGCAGCGACCGCGACGAGCGGCAAAATGAAGCGCAGGCTCAAAGGGCTTTTTACCATAGGAGTGTCATGAAATATCGACAGATCGACCGGCCAGAAAAGAAGCCCGATGTATTTACAAATCACTATCGGAGTCGTCATAAGTATTTCGATTGTCTTGTAAGACGTGAACGATTGGTCATTGAGCACGAAACCGATCGCGAAATACCGCATCACGAAATAGACAAGCGATACGGCCAGAAACATCGCCGCGTACCTGGCCGCAAGGAAGGCCCGCCTTTTTATCGGCTCTCCTTGATTGATGAGCAACAACTCATAAGCGGCTATGAAGATGGGCAGGCAGACGGCAGGCTCTTTTGTGAAAGCGGCTATCAGGAAAAGCGCGAGGGCTGAAACCAGGTGTTTGGGCTTTCCTCCTTCCCTGTAAAGTATATAAAAGTAGAATGCAGGAAGTAGAAATAGGGCAAGCAGTGGGTCTGTCAGGCCGCTTATCCAGGCTACGGATTCGCTGCGCAGAGGATGTAAAGCGAAGAGCACCGCAGAGATTGTTGAAAGCCAGAGGTTCCCGAATAGTTTTTCTATCAACAAAAAAACGAAGTAAACGACGGCCATGTGCATAAGGATGTTGAAGAGATGCCATCCCATCGGCGAATTCCCGAACAGGTGCCAGCCCAGTATCAAGTATATGCTGAAGACGGGGCGGTAATATGGTGTCGAGGGACCGGCTTCTTCGTTAGGGTCTTTGTCTTTCAGAGCGCGCCAGAACCAGACTTCTGTGGTCAGGACGGTCGGGATGTTTGAGATATCGCGTATGAGATCGTTTTGGAGTATTTGCGTATTGTCGTCGTAAGCGAAACCATGTGACAGAGTGTTGGCGAACGCAAAGAATGTTATCGCCAGAAGCGACGCTATGACCCATCTGCGCAGATCGTGAGGTTTTTTGGAAATCGTATTGGATTGATCGATTGGCTTCTTCCCGCGACGCTTCTTGCCCATTTTTGCAACTACCTCAAGGTAAAGGATCAACTATTTCGATTGCATAAGAGAGGTTGACCGGCAATGGTTTACCCGTGCGCTTCTCCCCTCGTTCAGCCACTAATTCTTACATGCGTCAAAACGTCGGCGCAATTGGAAACGCCTGCTTCACTCTTCGCTCGTAAGGATTGATATTTTTTCGGGAAAAGTTCGGAAAGCCGAGAGCCGAATCACTCAGGCAACCCCACGCGGCGCATCAGGTCTGCGAATCTCGCGTCTTCGCGCAGAGGGTCGAATACAGGGTCTACTTTCAGGTAAACCAGGAAGCCGTATCGCTCCTCGCAGGTCTTTTCCAACCACTCGAAAGCTCTGTCCTTTTCGCCCAGTCCTATGTGTATCCTCGCAATGAAATAAGCCGGAATGTATCTCTCTTTCGATAACTGCTTCAACGCTTCGAGCACCTTAACGGCCCCAAGTTCCCGGCCCGACTTCGCATAAGCATGCCCCAACGCCGCGACCGTTTCCGTATCATCTCCCGACAGGGCGAGGGCGATTTGAAGCTCCTCTATGGCCTCATCGTACATGCCCTTCTGTTTGTAGGTCTGTCCCAGGCGGCGATGCGCGAGGATGAAGCCGGGGTCGAGTTCGAGCGTCTTGCGGTATTGCTCTATCGCTTCGTCGTAGCGGCGGGCCAGATGCATTATCCAGCCTGCGTTCGTGTTTATAGGCAGCGAGAGCGGGTCGAGTTCTTGCGCGCGTTTTATCTCTCGGAACGCTTCATCGAACCGCCCCATCGCCGCAAGATAAAGCGCGTACCATAGGTGCGCTGTCGCGTATCCCGGATTGAGCTTTATAGCCAGTTCGTATTCGCGCTCGGCTTCGCGCCAGTTCCAGTCGCAGCCGAATCGTATGAGCGCAAGCGATGTGTGGGCTTCGGCCAACTCGTCGTCAAGCTCAAGCGCCTTGAGAGCCGCCGTCTTCGCTCGCGTGAAAGCATCTCTCGAAGGCAGCGCGCTGTAGCTTGCGAGTATGTTGTAAGAGTCGGCAAGCCCCGCATAAGCGAGCGCATAGTTCGGGTCTTCCGTGATCGCCTGCTCGAAATACTCTATGCCTCTGTTCAGTCCCTCGACAGTCCTCTTGTTCCACGAGTAGCGCCCCTTCAGATATAAGTGATAAGCAGCGGTCTTCTCCGTGTATCGTTTGCCGAGTTGCCGCTTTTCGGTGCCGCTAAGTTTCAATCTGAGTTTCTCGGATATCTCTTTTGAAATTTCTTCTTCGACGGCGAAGATCGCCGACCGATTGCGATTGTACTGCTCGCCCCAAATTTGCGACCCGTCCGACGCATCGACGAGTTCCGCTTTGATTATCAATTGATCGCCGCGCTCAAGCACTCTCCCCGTCAGCACCACCCGCACTCCGAGAGCTTCGCCGACCTCTTGAGGGTCGGCCGGTTTGCCCTTGTAGCGAAAGACAGTGCTGCGCGCCATCACTTTCAGCTTGGGCAGTTGCGAGAGGTTGTTGATGATGCTTTCGGTGATGCCGTCCGAGAGATATTCCATATCCGGGTCGTCGCTCGCATTAGCGAACGGGAGGATGGCCAGGGAATTTACCTGCTTGCGCGAGCGCCCCTTGCGCGAGGACGGCAATCGCCGGGTCAGGTTAGAGGTCACGAGTTGGCCCGTATCGCAATCCCTCTGCAAATTGCGAAGGTCGGTCAGAAGCTCGCGAGCCGATTGATAACGCCGCTCGCATTCTTTCTCCATGCATTTGCGAACTATCTGTTCGAGTTCGGGCGGCACGTCGTAGTTGAGGCGCGCTATTGCGGTCGGCTCATCGTGGACTATGCGATCTATGATCCCTGTGAAGCTGCTTGCGTCGAAGGGCATGCGGCCCGTGAGCATTTCATACATCACAACGCCGAGGCTGAATATGTCCGAGCGAAAATCTACGTCGCCGCCGAGCGCCTGTTCGGGCGACATATAGGATACGGTTCCGATCACTACGCCTGCCGAGGTCTTCTGGCCTATTGTAATGGTATGCTCTTCGTCTTCGTCGCCGCGCGCGGTCTCTGTGATTTTAGCCAGGCCGAAATCCAAAACCTTGACCAGCCCGCGATCATTGATTATGAGATTCGAACTTTTGATGTCGCGGTGTACGATGCCTTGCGAGTGGGCTTCTTCGAGCGCATCGGCAATCTGCGCTGCTACGTCTATGGTCTCTCGCACACTGAGGGTGCCGCGTTCCAATCGCCGCGCGAGCACATCGCCTTCGACGTACTCCATTGCGATGAAGCGCGTGCCTCTATGTTCGCCTATATCGTATATGTGGGCTATGTTGGGCGAGCGAAGCGAGGAGGCAGCGCGGGCCTCTTTCAGAAACCTCGCGCTGCGGTCGGGGTCGTACTGATAGGACGAGGGGAGGAATTTGAGCGCGACCTCTCGGCCGAGCCTTATGTCTTCGGCGAGAAACACCTCGCCCATTCCGCCCTCGCCGAGCTTCCTGATTATCCTGTAATGCGAAACTATTTCCGAATCCACCTGACATTCCTCTACGGGCTGCGCACGGACTTTGCCCGTTTGCGGGAGAGTATACCGGAGAAAGAGTCGCTAGTGAATGCCCGCCCGGATTTGCGGGCGGCCCGGATTCTCAGAAGGCAGAGCGAGTTCATCCGAGCGCAATCGGTTTGGTCACAGGAAATAACTTGAGTCGGCGCGGGCACGCGAAGAAAGAAATCTTTGGAAGAAAGAAATCTTTATCGATCACTCATCTTTTTCTTTGCTGAAGAACTCTTTTTCTTCCTCGATGACTCTGCGCTCGAACCGCGTGATTATATAAACGGTGGCGATGATGATGACGGCCACAAGCAGGACTATTTGAATGCGGTGCAGATCGCCTATGAGCTTTTCGATGCCGGTGGCGAACGAAAATCCGAGTCCCGCCAGTATGCCGACCCACACCGCACAGCTTGCCAGGGTCAGCAATGCGAATTTCACGTAGCCGAATTGGGCCAGCCCCCAGAAGATCGCGCTCGCGGTCCTCAGCCCATAGACATATTTCACTATGAAGACCGAAAGCACGCCGAATTTGCGCATGAGCTTTTCTATGCGAGGACGCGAGCGGACGAAAAATTGCAGCTTTCCCGCCTGTTCGCGAAAGCGCGCCCCTATCAGGTAGCTGAGAGAATCGCCGACAAATCCCCCCATCATGCCCACAAGCATCGCTTCTTCAAGCGCAAATACGCCCGCTCGCGCCAGCACGCCTGCAAACAGCAGAGTGAGGTCGCCCTCGATCATAGTACCGAAAAACACAGCCCATAACCCATATCTTTGCAGTAACTCGTACATAGAAATCAGGGACCCATGACGCGCAAGGCCCGAGCCGCAAATCGCGAGCCGTCCTTTTTTAGCTATCGAGTGGGCTGCGCCTCTTCGGGTCTGTGGATTTTAGCGTAGCTGTGCGAAAATTGACATCCTTTTCGCGCCTTTGTTATGCTGAAATTTCCGGTCATCCCGCAAACGCGGAGCTATCGAAGGATTTTTTATGTCGACCAGCCAAACAAACACCCCTATCTTTATAGGCGTCGACCTCGGCGGCACGAGGTCGAAAGCCGCGCTCGTCGGCGCAGCAGGAGAGTTGATCCACGAAGCCATCATCGAGGCTGAAGAGCCAGGCTCAGAGCTTATGCGCGCCAATATGATAGAGACTCTGCGCGCCCTCATCGCAGACGAACGCGCGGCCAATCGCGTTTCGGCCATAGGCATAGGCGTGCCGGGACTCGTCAATCGCAAGACCAATCGAATCGAACTCCTTCCCAATCAGCCCGAACTCTCTCAGGTCGACTTCGCAACGGAGGTGGAGAAAGAGACAGGTCTGCCCGTCATCCTCGATAACGATGCCAACGCCGCCGCTTACGGCGAGCTTCAAGCGGGAGCGGCCCGCGGGCACAAGGATGTATTCTTCGTATATCTGGGTCCGGGTATAGGCGCGGGATTGATAATCAACGGGCAAATATATCGCGGGGCCGAAGGATTCGCAGGCGAATTCGGGCACATGACGATAGACCCGGAAGGCATAGAATGCGCCTGTGGCAATATAGGCTGCCTTGAGACCATAGCATCAGGCCCGAACATCGTTCGCCGCACGCGCGAGCGGCTTTACCGTGACAGAACATCTTCGCTGTCGAGGCTCGCCCTGCCGCGTGACCGCGAATTCACCGCCGAAGACATAGCCCGCGCCGCGCGCGAAGGCGACGAGATGGCGCAGGTGATGATGGAGCGCACGGGGATGTTCCTCGGAATAGCTCTGGCCGCCGTCATCAATCTTTTAAACGTGGAGATGGTGGTGATGGGCGGAGGGGTCATGGAGGCGGGCGACCTTATATTGAAGCCGACTATAAAAGAGACGCGTCGCCGCGCCTTCCCTCCTTCGTTCGGAAGCTGTGAAGTGGTCATAGCAGAACTCGGCCACTCGGCAGGTCTGGTCGGAGCCGCACTGCTTGCGCGCGACCACATAGCAAAGTAGCTTTTCAAGTCGAAAAAAAACTCCCTTACGGTCGGGGCGCTGAAGCCCTCCCTCACGGTCGGGCTACTGAACAATTCATGTCAACGCGGGTTCAAATACTTGTGCGAGGCATAGTTCAGGGCGTGGGCTTTCGCCCGTTCATCTTCGGCCTGGCCCGCAGGAATTCGCTCAGGGGCCGCGTCCTCAATAACACGACGGGCGTCCTCATAGATGTCGAGGGCACTCGCAGCGCAATCGACCGATTGATAAACGAGATAAGATCGAACCCGCCGCCCCTTTCAATGATCGAATCAATAGAGCGCAGCAGTAATCTCGCCCCTGCAAACTACCCGGACTTTCGCATAGTCGAAAGCGCATCGATCAGTACCCCGACTGTGAGGGAGGGGGCTTCTTCCACCTTCATCCCCCTCTCGGCCGACATCGCCACGTGCAAAGACTGCCTCACGGAGATGCTCGACCCGCGAGATAGGCGCTACCGCTATCCTTTCATCAACTGCACGAACTGCGGGCCGCGCTTCACTATTATCGAAGAGACGCCTTACGACCGCGACAAGACCACTATGCGAGACTTTCGAATGTGCGCCGAGTGCCGGGCCGAGTACGAGAACCCGCTCGACCGCCGTTTCCACGCCGAGCCTACGGCTTGCCCGCAATGCGGCCCGCGATTGTATCTCGCAAATTCGAGCGGAGATGAGATCGCTTTCGACCCGGCCACAGGGGATGACGCCATAACCTTCACGCTGCGGCTTTTGCTCGACGGGAAGATAATCGCCATCAAAGGCTTATGCGGATTTCATCTTTCATGCGACGCGCTGAACCGCGAAGCGGTCGAACGCCTTAGACATAGAAAATACCGCGAGGACAAGCCCTTCGCTATGATGGCAGGTTCGGTTGATTCGATAAGAGAGTATTGCGCGGTGTCGAAAACCGAAGAAGACATTCTCTTGTCCGAACGCCGTCCCATCATGTTGCTTGAAAGAAAACATGGCTCGATCATCCCGCAAGCGGTCGCGCCCGGCGTGAAGACCCTCGGGTTTATGCTTCCGTATATGCCTTTGCACCATCTGCTTTTTGAAAACCTCGACCGTCCGCTCGTCATGACGAGCGGCAACCTGTCCGATGAGCCGATATGTTACGAAGACCGCGATGCAGGCGAGAGGCTTCACAAAATCGCAGACTACTTTTTGCTCCACGACCGGCGCATTCACATACGCGCGGATGATTCGGTCGCGCGCGCGCACAGCGGCCGTGAGATCATGCTGCGACGCTCGCGCGGTTACGCGCCTGCGCCCATAAGGACCGCATTCAAATTCGAGCGAGACATACTCGCCTGCGGCGCGCAACTCAAGAACACTTTCTGCCTCACGCATGATAATTACGCCTTCGTGAGCCATCATATAGGCGACCTCGAAAACCTCGAAACGCTCGCGTCTTTCACCGGGGGCATAGATCATTTCAAACGACTCTTCAACCTGCGCCCTGAAGCAGTCGCTTACGACCTGCACCCTGAATACCTCTCGACAAAGTACGCCCTGTCGCTCGACGAGATAGAAATCAAAGTCGGCGTTCAGCACCATCACGCACACATTGCAAGCTGCATGGCCGATAACCTCATCGAAGGCGAATTGATAGGCGTAGCGATGGACGGCCTCGGATTCGGCTCTGATGGCCGATTCTGGGGCGGCGAATTCTTCGTCGCCGACTTTACGGATGCGGAGCGCATAGCGCATCTCGACTACATCGCTATGCCCGGAGGAGCGCGGGCCATCCGCGAACCCTGGCGGATGGCGGCCATCTATTTGCACCGAGCGATGGGCGATGACTTCCTCAACCTTCGAATACCTTTCGTCGAGAATCTCGACCGCTGCGCTGCGGGCGCACTCCGCAAGATGACCCAAACAGAGATCAACAGCCCTGAGACTTCGAGCATGGGGAGGCTCTTCGATGCGCTCGCAAGTTTGTTAGGTCTGAGAAACACGGTCAACTATGAAGGCCAGGCAGCTATTGAGTTAGAGTCTCTAGCCGACGCGCGCATAGACTCAAGCTATGAGTTTGGGATCGATTCGGATACAGGTATAATCAAAGCCGATGCAGTGATACGGCGCGCGGTGGAAGACTTGCTCGCGGGCGTTCCTTCGCCGGAGGTTTCAGCGAAATTCCATCTCGGAGTGGTCAACCTGATCGCATCCGTCGCGCGCAATGTGAGAGACGCGCGGCGTCTCAACCGTGTGGCGCTGTCGGGCGGCGTGTTTCAAAACATGCTCCTTCTCGAAAGCGCCTGCCGGGCCTTGCGCGCCGACGGCTTCGAGGTCTTCACGCACAACCGCGTGCCGCCGAACGATGGCGGCATCTCGCTCGGCCAGGCCGCCATTGCAAACGCCCGCTTCCTGTCAGGGAGGATTTGACATAATGTGTCTCGCGATACCCGGAAAAGTAGTCGAGATAGTAGACCCGGAGAATCACCTCGCCAAAGTCGAGGTCGGCGGCGTGAAACGCAACATCAACATAAGCCTGCTAGACGCCGTTGAGGAAGGCTGCTACGTTTTGATACACGCAGGCTTCGCCCTGAGCAAGATAGACGAGCGCGAAGCCGAAGAGACGCTTCGACTCCTCCAGGAGATGGATTCTTACGAAGAGGAGTTCGATCAATACAGGAGCTCACTGGATTAGGAATTTTTTATGGCCAAAGAGATCGAAGATTTCTCCCGCGCATTCTATCCGTTCCTGCACGAAGATGACATAAAGATTTCTTTCTTACGCAGCCCGCAGGAGCTTATCGAAGAGTTGAGTTTTTCGCTTATGGAAAAAGCGCGTGAGAGCGCCGACGTAAAGAGCCGGTTCTTTGAAGAGAACAAAGACGCGATTCTCGCTGCATCTCTTCAGATGGCGAAGGCTTTTCATCGCGGGAACAAGCTACTCGTATGCGGCAACGGGGGATCCGCGACCGACGCGCAGCACATCGCCGTAGAGTTCATGCACCCGATCACTGTGGGCCGCAAAGCGTTGCCCGCGATCTGCCTGACGAACGACATGGCGATGGTCACGGCCGTAGCCAACGACGTTGGATTTGCAGATGTCTTCGCGCGGCAGATAATCGCGCTCGGACGCGAGGGCGATATCTTGCTCGGTATTTCGACGAGCGGAAACTCCGAAAACCTCATTCACGCATTCGAGACTGCACGCCGGATGAAGCTCATAACGATAAGCTACTGTGGAGGCGATGGCGGCCGCGCCGCCGATATGCACGCGCGAGGGTTGGTCGATTTCAACCTGACCGTTCCGACTTCGAGCATACACCGCGTGCAGGAGACACATGTGGCCCTCTACCACATAATGTGGGACATGGTGCATGCTTTCTTGCAGCAGCGCTCGCTCGTCGAAGAAGGAGAAGCAAAGTGAAATTCATTGACGAGTACAGGCAGAGCGACCTGGCGCACAAACTTGCAGAAGAGATTGCGCGCCTGACCGATCAGCCGCTGAAGTTGATGGAAGTCTGCGGCGGGCACACTCATACGATATTCAAATACGGCATAGAGGATTTGCTCCCGCCCAATATAGAGATGATACACGGGCCGGGTTGTCCCGTATGCGTTATACCTCTAGGCCGCGTCGATGATTCGATTTCGATAGCCTTTCAACCAAACATTATTTTTACGACATTCGGCGACATGATGCGCGTGCCCGGCTCGAAGACAAACCTGCTCAACGCGAAAGCCGCAGGCGCTGATGTGCGAATGATTTATTCGCCGCTCGACGCTTTGAAGATTGCAAAGAAGAACCCTGACCGTCACGTAGTATTTCTTGCGCTCGGATTTGAGACGACCGCTCCCTCGACGGCGATGACCGTTTTGCAAGCGACTAAGGATCGCGTGGAGAACTTCAGCGTCTTCTGCAATCACATAATGATAGTTCCCGCGCTCCTGGGCCTGCTCGATTCGCCCGACCTGAAACTCGACGGCTTCCTCGGACCCGGCCACGTAAGCACAGTCATAGGCACTCGGCCCTACGAGTTCGTCGCTAAGGAATACGGGAAGCCTTTGGTCGTGTCTGGGTTCGAGCCGCTCGATGTTTTGCAGTCGGTCCATAAGATAGTCAAACAAATAATCGAAGGGCGCGCAGAGGTCGAAAACCAGTACGGCCGCGCGGTGGCGCGCGACGGCAATCCTAAAGCCCTTCGGGCGATCTTCGAGGTCTTCGAAGCCCGCGATTATTTCGAGTGGCGAGGGCTTGGCTCGATAGCGCGCAGCGGGATGAAGCTCAACCGGAAGTATGCTGCGTTCGATGCAGAGTTGAAATTCGCTGTGCCCGGTCTGAGGATAGCCGACCCGAAAGCCTGCCAGTGCGGCGAGATTTTGAAGGGCGTAAAGAAGCCCTGGGAGTGTAAGGTCTTCGGCACAGCCTGCACGCCCGAAACCCCTATAGGCTCCTGCATGGTCTCGTCTGAGGGAGCCTGCGCCGCTTATTACAACTTCGGGCGGCTGTCGAAGGTGGCCGAGCGATCGGGCATGAATTCGGCCGTCGCAAGGGGATAAAGAGATGGCGGAAAAATTTACCCCTTCGCCGCTCTTTGAGCGAGTCGAGCGGGCGAGGCGAAGAAGGCGAAAGATCAAAGAGACTCATATCACGCTCGCGCACGGCAGCGGCGGCTATAGCATGCATGAACTCGTAGAGGGGCTGTTTCTGGAATACTTTAAAAACCCGATTCTCGAATTGCTCGAAGACCAGGCCGTCTTCGAGGTCGAACGAGGCAGACTCGCCTTTACGACCGATTCATTCGTGGTCGATCCCGTTTTTTTTCCAGGAGGCGACATCGGACGCCTCGCCATAAACGGTACGGTCAACGACCTTGCGATGAGCGGCGCGCGTCCGCTCTATCTTTCGGCTGGATTCATAATCGAAGAGGGGCTGGCAATCGAAGACTTGAAGCGAATACTTCGATCGATGCGCGAAGCCGCTGAAGAAGCGGGAGTCCAGATAATCACGGGCGACACGAAGGTCGTCGAAAAAGGCAGTGCAGATAAGATATTCATAAACACGTCAGGGATAGGGGTGATCGAATCCGATGCGCGAATATCGGCCGCGCGCGCATGCGCCGGAGACAAAGTAATACTGAGCGGCGCGATAGGAGATCACGGCACTACCATCATGGTCGCGCGCGGCGAGCTAGAGCTTGAAACCGACATCGAAAGTGACACAGCGCCGCTCGGCTTCCTGGTCGAAGATATGCTCAAGGAAGCGGCGCGCGTCGAATCCATAGACGCGATTCGCTCTTTGCGCGACCCGACGCGCGGCGGCGTGGCGACCACGCTGAACGAGATAGCCCTGAGTTCCGAGGTCTGCATACAGATATATGAAGACCGCATTCCCGTGCGCGAAGAGGTCAGGGGCGCGTGCGAGATTTTAGGGCTTGACCCGCTCTACGTCGCAAACGAAGGCAAGCTGGTTGCGATAGTGGCAGCCGAAGTTGCCGAACCTCTTGTCAGGCGTATGAAAGAGAACCCTCAAGGCCGCGACGCCTGCATCATCGGCGAGGTGAAGCGAGAGCCTCAAGGAATAGTCGCAATGGTCACGGGGTTCGGCGGCACTCGAATAGTCGACATGCTCGTCGGAGAGCAGTTGCCCCGAATATGTTAGCGCGGGCAAATTTCCGCCGCACGCTCGAAATCTGATACAGCGATGAGTCTTGTCAGATTATCTCTTTGCCGCTGCATAAACCTACTTCATCATAATCACACGCAGATAAAAGCGGCTGTTAGTAGCTACCGATTTTCGCCGCCCGCCTGCGCCGCAGTTGTTCGATTGAATTCGAAAGGCCCGCGATAATGAGACTTCGAGCCATCAGTTGCAACTATACTTCACGCTAGGCGTTGTTTATGCTAAATTTAATGTGCGCCAAATTGAGAGCGGAGACCGATATTAGTGATAACGACTGCCAGTAAGCTCGATCAACTCCAAGCGACAATCGAGAGTGTAATCCGTGGCAAATCCGACGTGGTCGAGCTTGCGCTCGTTACGCTGCTTTCGGGCGGCCACCTGCTGATCGAAGACGTGCCCGGCGTCGGCAAGACCACCCTCGCGCAGGCCCTTGCGCGCAGCTTCGATTGCACTTTTCAGCGAATACAGTTCACCTCAGACCTTCTGCCTTCCGACATACTCGGCCTCGAAGTATTCAATCAGCAACGCGGCGCTTTCGAGTTCAAACGCGGGCCGATCTTCGCCAACGTCATACTTGCAGACGAGATCAACCGCACAACCCCCAAAACCCAATCTGCTCTGCTCGAAGCCATGGCCGAAGGGCATGTGACGGTCGAGCAGGCGACGCATCAACTGCCTCGCCCGTTCATAGTGCTTGCGACTCAAAACCCCATAGAGCATCACGGCACTTACCCTCTGCCCGAATCGCAACTCGACCGTTTCATGATGCGGCTCCGAATGGGATACCCCGATGAGCAGGACGAAAAGGAAATACTCCGGCAGCAATCGCTCAACTCGGCTCTCGATCACATAGCGCCGGTCATGCACAGCGACGATGTGTTAGCCCTTCAGCACGAAACACGCGAGGTCGCCTTCGACGAATCCCTGATCGATTACCTTATACGCATAGTCCGCGCCACTCGCGAAGCCGATATACTGGATCTGGGCGTAAGTCCGCGCGGGAGCCTCGCGCTCTATCACTCGGCGCAGGCGCTCGCTTTCATACAGGGCCGCGATTATGTCATCCCTGACGACATCAAACGGCTGGTCGTTCCGGTGTTCGCCCATCGCATAGTGGTCAACTCTCGCTACTCTACGGGGCTGCGCCGCTCGGACGAAGCCGAAGCTGCCCTCAAAGAGATACTCAAGACCGTCAGCGTTCCACTGTGAGGAAGAAGTTATGAACCGGCAGGCGTGGCGCGATTTTTTCATAACGCTGTTTTTTCTCGGCATAGCCTTCGTCCTGGCCATGCTCAGTTCGGTTGCCGCCGAGCAGCAACAGGGCGAGCTTGCCGCCATCGCAGCCGCCGTCTCGCTCATACTGGCGCTCTTGGGCGCACTCTATATAATCCCGCGCCTTGCGCGCAACGTGCGGCTCGAAATCCTTCGCTTCGCAATCCGTACGACCGTGACCGTGGAGGGGCTGCTGTTTGTGGTCTTCCTCGCGATCCTGGCTTTCGCCGCATGGAACACGGGCAATAATCTTCTCTACCTCATCCTGTCGGCGATGCTTGCGTTCCTTGTGGCAGCAAATCTGATCGCGCGCATGTCGCTCGCCGACATATCGGTCCAGTTGCGATTCCCCGATCACATATTCGCGGGCGAGTCCGCAAACCTTACGGTCACGCTCATAAATCACAAACGCTTCATGCCGAGCTACAGCCTCACCATAGAGGCGCTGTCGGACAAACCCGAAGAAGAAGAGAAGGACCGGAATACATCGTCCCTGAACGGTCTCGGCAAATTGAGCTACTTCATGCTGACTCCGGCGCAGGCGAACGTGCGCCAGCGATTGCAGCATACTTTCAAACGCAGGGGCCGGTATCCCATAACGGGGTTTCGAATAGCGACGCGCTTCCCGGCCGGCTTCTTCAAGAAGTGGCGCAGGATAGACGCAGACGGAGAGATAATCGTCTATCCCAAGCCCAAACCCCTGGACGACTTCTACCATGCGCTTCCCATGCTTGTCGGCCAGATACGCAGCCACATGCGAGGTTCGGGCGACGACCTTTACGCCATACGCCGCTATCATCCGTCGGACCACATGCGCAAGATAGACTGGAAGGCGACGGCGAAATCCATGGAGATGATGGTGCGCGATCACACGCGCGAAGACGAATGGCGACTGACCATAGTTTTCGACACGGCCCGGCCGCCCGGCCCGAAATCAGATCGCAGTAAAAGCGGCCCTCGCG
>JAKEHD010000352.1 GCA_022615215.1 Blastocatellia bacterium | reverse complement strand
CCCGCTCAATCAAGCCACTCCCCACTCGCTTCAAATCGCCATCAACACGGTCGCGTCACCGGGACGTGTCGCCGTCATCAATGAAGGATTCTGGGGCATCGCGGTCAAAGAGGGAGAGGACTACGATCTGAGCTTCTATGCTCGATCAGATAAGAGCTTTCGCGGTCCTGTCACGGTCTCCCTGGAAAGCAAAGATGGCAAGGTGCTCGCAAAGAACATAGTAAAAACCATTCCTGGTCAGTCCTGGCGAAAGTACGAATGCAAGCTGAGGGCCGACGGCTCCGACGCATCGGCGCAGTTCGTTATGAGCTTCGGTTCCGCCGGGACCGTGTGGCTCGATTTCGTATCGTTGTTTCCCGCAAAGACATTCAAGAACCACCCGAACGGTTTGCGCCCTGATTTGGTTCAGATGATTACTGATCTCAAGCCTGCGTTCGTGCGCTGGCCCGGCGGATGCTTCGTCGAGGGGCTTGCCGTAGAAACTCGCCCTCAGTGGAAGCGAACGCTTGGGCCTATAGAGGAGCGCCCGGGCACCTACAGCCCCTGGGGATACTGGAGCACGGACGGACTGGGCTATCACGAGTTCTTAGAGTTCTGCGAAGACATCCGAGCCGATGCGCTCTATGTCGTCAATGTAGGCGTTTCGTGCGCATTCCGCAGCGGCACTTTTCTTCCTGATGAACAGTTGCCCGACCTTATTCAGGATACGCTCGACGCCATAGAGTACGCTACGGGTCCGGTCACGTCGAAGTGGGGCGCTCTGCGCGCAAAGAACGGACACCCGAAGCCCTTCCCCCTCAAATACCTTGAGGTCGGCAACGAGCAGCAGGGACCGCTCTATGGCGAAAGGTTCGCAAAATTCTACACGGCGATCAAAGCCAAATACCCGCAGATCAAGGTGGCGCTCAGTTCATGGATTGCGGGGATCGATGAGCGCGCGATAGGGGCGGCAGGAAAGATAGATATAGTGGATGAGCACGCTTACACGCCGCTTCATTGGGCCATAGAAAATTTCGACAGCTTCGCCGGATACGAACGCGGGAAGTGGGAACTCTATATAGGCGAGTTCGCATGCAATAACGGAGTGGGGAGAGGAAATCTGCTCGCCGCATTGAACGAATCGGCCTATATGATGAGCATGGAGAAGAACTCGGACCTCGTGAAGATGGGCAGCTATGCGCCGCTCCTTGAAAATGTGAACCATCTCCCTCGCAACTGGGAGGTGAATCTAATACACTTCGACAGCAGCCGTGTCTACGGGCGCGCGTCTTATTATGCGTGCAAGCTCTTTGCAGAGAACCGGCCTGACGTGAACCTGGCCACGAGCGTGGAGTACGAGCCTGGGGGAGCGAAGCCCATAAGAGGCCGCATAGGGGTCAGCACTTATAACACTGCGGCTGAGTTCAAAGACATTCGAGTAGAGAAGGACGGCCGCGTCCTCTACGAATCGGATTTTTCAAAGGGTGCCGGTGAGTGGACGCCTGAGCGCGGAAGAGGGGTCGCCGGGGACTGGGCTATCGAAGACGGAGCTTACCGCCAGAAGGACCGGGCCATCGCCTGGTCATATATGGGCGAGACGGATTGGACGGACATAACGGTCTCGCTCAAGGCGCGCAAGATTTCCGGGACCGAAGGGTTCATCGTCTCGGTCGGCTATGCTGATGACAGGAGGGTCCAGTTCAACGTCGGCGGATGGGGCAACCGCCAGCACGCGATTCAGGTTGCTAACCGAATTGTCGGTGAAGCAGTTCGCGGCCAGATAGAAGAGGGCCGCTGGTATGAAATCAAGGTCGAGGTCAAGGACCGGCGACTCCTCTGCTACCTCGATGGACAGTTAATCAAAGAGGCGTCGCTTGCGCGCGTTGACAGGGTGCTTGCCATTGCGGGCAAAGACGAAGCGACCGGCGACATAATCCTGAAGGTCGTCAACAGCAGCCCGGAGCCTGCTGCTATGTCGGTTCGCATCGAGGGTGAGCCGGAGCTCGACGCTTCAGCGAGGTTGATAGTTCTCACTTCGGCGGACCCGAAGGATGAAAACTCCTTCGAGGCTCCGACAAGGATTGCGCCCAACGAGAAGATTATCAACGGAGTGGGAGCAAGTTTCAAGCACACCTGGCCGCCGTATTCGCTCTCCATAATTCGATTGAAGACCAGATAAATGGCGAAGGATTCGTTTTCCCGGAGAGAACTGCTGAAGAGTTTCGGCCCGGCCGGCACGGGTCTTCTGCTGACCCCCCGGTTGGCGAACGATGAATGACGCAAGTTGAATGATGAATCCGGAGTTCTATATTCATCGTTCATCATTCATCATTCATCGGTTCCCCTGATTATTTTCGGCGCATCAGTTCTTCTTCCGTAGTGGGCGGGAATTTCTGCAACATGCCGCCTTGCCCGACAAGCTTTTCTATGTCGTCAAGCTCGGACGGCAGAAAATCGGTGAAGTTCTCCACTCCATTTTCGGTGACGACTACCACGTCCTCATAGCGTATGTAGAGGTTCTCTTCGGGAACTCGCAGTTGCGGATCTATCGAGAAGACATGGCCGGGTTTGAGCACATCGCGGCTGTAGCCGCCGTCGTCATGCACGGCCATCCCCACAGGATGAGAGAAGACTCCGCCGCCCGTTTCCACCAGCCTTCGCGCCGCCTTTTCATAGACGGGACGCGAGAATTTCGTTCTACGAAATACATCTTCCATAGCCGCTTTTGCCTCCTCCATGATGGCTCTCACCGTCACGCCCGGACGAATGCGCTTCATAATGGCATTGCGGTACTCCAAAACGAACTGAAGCAACTCACGCTGCGCGGGGGTGTACTTCCCGCTCACGGGCCACATCCGCGCGATATCGCTCGTGTAGTATCCGTACTCGGGAGCATAGTCCATCAATACGAGATCGCCCGCCATCAACTGACTTGTATTGCGGTAATAGTGAATGTTCCATATATTGGCCGTTCCCGAAGCCGTGATGGAGCGATAGCCCTCCAATCGCGCTCCGTTTGCCAGGAAGACATATCTCGCGACGGCATCGAGTTGATACTCGAACACGCCTGGCTTCGTGCTGCGTATGGCTTCCATAAGTCCGAGGCCGGCCAACTGCGATGCGCGCCGTATCAAAGCGACTTCGCGCGGACTCTTCACGCTGCGCAGTTGATCGAGCACGGGCGTCAGGTCGCGGACCTCCGCTCGCGGAAAACGGGTGCGGAGCAATTGAACGAAGTGAGCTTCTCTCGATACGCGCCCGTCCCAGTAATCGGAAGCGATGGCGGCGTTTGCGCTCTGAGCTTCGTAGCGGCTCTGTGCGTTTCCCTCGGCCGGCGTAAACAGGGTGTAGACGATCTGTGATCGGCCTCTGAGCAGATTGCGCGCCCACTCTTCAGTCATAGCCTTCGTGCTCGACACCTCGTCCACGCCCGTCAGCCTTTTTGCCATCTCCGCGTCATCGGCCGAAAGTATGCGGCCTTCGCTTCTTTCGAGGGCTTCATCTCTCGGAGGCAAAAAGAGCGTCACCCGTGCGTTCCTGCCGTCGAGCAGCAGGTACGAGTGAGGGGTTTCAATCCCGCAGAGGTAATAAAACTCATTTGCCTGGCGCGGAAAGATGAAGCCGTTGGCTTTCGGCGCTCCTTGCACAATCGCTATGGCGTTATCTCCGATCTGTTCGAACACCTTTTGCCATCGCGCCTTGAACTCTTCGGGCGGGAAATGTGATTGGTAAAAAGGATCGCTCTGTCCATGCACGAGCGCAGGGAAAATCAAAAGCGTTATCACTGACCACAGGCGAAGTTTGTTCATCCTCTAATTCCTCTCTGAGCGTGACCTGTTATCGTCCGCTTCAGCCGAAAAGCATAGTGTACAACTTCTCTTTCTCTTGTGCTTCCTATTTTTCCGGCATGACGCCCGCGAGGAGAAAGACCAGCGGCGCGTTCCAATTGATGGCATTTTCGTTCGTGGCATAAGAAGGCTCTTCATCGAGGTACATTTTTGCGGGCGGCAGGTCGGGCAGTCTTCTCATAGCCTCGTCCTGGCGCGAGCGATTCGGCCCGCCCGACAGCAACCCCGGCCAGGGTTCTTTATT
>JAKEHD010000351.1 GCA_022615215.1 Blastocatellia bacterium | reverse complement strand
CCACTGCGGTGACCTGGACTTCGGATAACGACGCGTACAGCCGCTCGCCCGGCGCTGATGGCCAGGCAGAACCCTTTCGGTCGGGCGAGTCGACTGCAACCAACAAGTTATTCGATTCTGATGCTCATGCGGCGGAGGCTCAGTCCCATGCTGCGCAGGTAATCGAGTTTGGTTTCCGATACCTTGATGCTCGAAATGAGGACTTCATGCACGTCGTGTCTGCGGATCAGGTCGGGAAGCTCTTCGCTGTCGAATATGCGGTAGCCATGAATGATCTTGCCTATCTTGCGGTCGTCGTCGTCTATGAATCCTACGGGCGCGTAGCGGTGATCGGGGTTGTTCATTATCTCGCGGATCAAAAGCTCGCCGCCATCTCCCGCGCCATAAATGAATACAGGCTTGGCGTCGGGATGGCCGTTGCCGTTTTTTCCCGCGATCAAGGTTCGCAGCAGGCGGAATGACAGTCGGCTCCCGCTCACAAACAAAAACAGCAACAAAGCGTTGAGGACGAGGACCGCCCGCGATGGTCCCTGGAACAGATACATCCCAAGCACGACAAGGGCGCTTGCAATTGCGCCCGCAAGCACCGACCGCGTGATTACTATCAGGTCGCCCACCCCCGTATAGCGCCACAGCCCGCGATAGACCCCGCCTATCAGAAAGAAAAGCATCTCGACGGCCATCACTACAAGCAGCGTGTTTAAAAAGATGGCGATCTGTTCACGGGGCGGCTTTCCATCCCATCGCAAAAGGTAAGCTCCATAATAGGCCAGCACCATCAGCACGAGGTCGAGCAGCACTTCGAAGACCCGGCGTTTGTAAGAGAAGTCCGCAAGCAAACGGACGAAGTTATTGCCCGCAGGTTGCTCTCCCTCTTCGTATACGCGCACCTTGCCGAGGTATAAACCTATGAACAGAATCATAAGCGCGAAGACGGGGACCAGGAGCAGCAGCACTTCCGAGTTCAGCAATTTCACCGTAAGGGCCAGCGCGCCCGACGCGGCCGCAAACAGGTATAGCATAAGCACAGCGCGCCGCTCACTCATGCCCAGCGCCACAAGGCGGTGCGAAGTGTGATCGCGCCCTCCCTGCGATATGGGGCGGCCCGATAGCTTTCTCGTCACCGTCACCACACAGGTGTCGAATATGGGGATCAACAATATCAAGACGGGAGTAAATAACACCGCCGTCAGATTTCTGGTCCGGCCGTAATCGCTCAAAAGCGCCGTGCCCCCCATCGCCATCCCCAAGAACATCGAACCGCTGTCGCCCATGAAGATGGAAGCCGGATTGAAATTGAAGACCAGAAATCCGAGCACCGCTCCGCCGAGCAACGCAGGTATCATGGCTTCTGCCGTCTGCCCGTTCATCAGAAACGAGATCATCATGAAGACACAGGAGATCAGCGACACCCCGCCCGCAAGTCCGTCCATATTGTCGAGCAGGTTGATGGCGTTGGTTATGCCTATGAGCCAGAATACCGTTATAACGTCGTTGACCGCCTGATAGGAGGTCCAGGGCAAGCGCATCCCTGAGTAGACGATCAGGACGGCGGCGATCAGTTGCAATATCAATTTCACATAAGGCTTGATCTCGCGGAAATCATCCACAAGACCTGTGACGAAGAGCAGCGTCGAGGCGGCGAGAATCGCATACACCTTTGGCAGGTGGGGCGCAAAGATCAGATAGCCCGCCAGGAAAGCTGCGTATATACCGACCCCTCCAAGCAGGGCCGTAGGCTTTCTGTGCCAGCGGTCTTCTCTCGGTTGGGCCACCATGCGAGCGCGGCGAGCGAGTGAGCGAACCGTTAAGGTGAGGACGAGGCTCAACAGAAGCGTGCAAAGCCCTCCCACTATGAATGACATATCAGCTTAACCCCTCAGTTTTGTTGCGCTCGAACGAGCGAGCGCCTGATGAACGAGAAGTCGCCTGCTTATAAGGGGCAGAATGCGCCTGCAAAAAGAAGGAGAACCGGAATGGCAGAGCGCAGCCTCTCGATGGTTTAGGTTCTCGCGCGTTTTATGCATCGTCACGATTATGCTTTAAACGCCAGGGGGGCGGGAACGCCCGACCCGCCGGTCAGCCTCGCTCGCTGATCTTTTATCACGCTCATCAGTATTTCATCAAGCGAGATTTCAGGCGCGTACCCTACAGCGCGATTTATCTTCGATATGTCGGGCACGCGGCGCATCATGTCTTCGAAGCCTTCTTCGTAAGCCTCCTCGTAAGGCATGAAGACTATGCGGGAATTCGAGTTCGCCAGATGTTTGATCCTTTCGGCAAGTTCCAGTATCGTCACCTCGGTGTTGCTGCCTATATTATAGACCTCGCCCAGAGCTTCGGGATGCTCGGCTATAGCTATGATCGCGCCTACCGCATCCGAAACGTGAGTGAAGCAGCGGGACTGGCTCCCGTCGCCGTACACGGTTATGTCATGGCCTTCGAGGGCCTGGCGCGCGAAATTGGGAATCACCATTCCGTAACGCCCGGTCTGGCGCGGGCCTACTGTGTTGAAGAGCCGGACGATGACGGTCGGCACGCGCTTCTCTTTCCAGTAGGCGATGGCCAGAAACTCGTCTATCGCCTTCGAACAGGCGTAGCTCCAGCGGCCCTTGCTCGTCGGTCCCAGGACGAGATCGTCGTCTTCGCGAAAGGGCACCTGATCGCGTTTGCCGTAGACTTCCGAGGTCGATGTCAGAAGGACGCGCTTGCGCTTCTTGGCCGCAAGACTGAGCACTATCTCCGTGCCGCGAATGTTGGTCTCGATGGTCTTCACAGGGCTTTCGACTATCAACCGCACGCCGACCGAAGCCGCCAGATGGTATATGATGTCGCAGAGGTCTACGAGTTCGGCCGTGCGTTGATAGTTGGTGATCGAGTCCAGAAAGTAATGGAAATTGGGGTGATCTTTGATATGCTGTATATTCTCCATAGCGCCGGTCGAAAGGTCGTCTTGAATGTAGACCTCATCGCCGCGCTCAAGCAGTCTCTCGGCCAGATGCGAGCCTATGAAGCCCGCCCCGCCCGTTATTAGAACCTTCATCCTCGTCTCCTAATGTCGCTTCGCTCCAAGTAAAAATTAAAAAGTAAAAAGGCAAAAGTGTTTCGCTTCACTTTTTCCTTTTACCTTATACCTTTCGCCTTTCCGATTGCGGCCTGGGTCACGCGCGGAAAAACGATAAAGATTTCTTTCTCATAAAGATTTCTTTCTTACGCGCGACCGGTCAGTTCGCGATAGAGCTTTTCGATGTCGCTTACGAGCCGTTCCCTGGACATCCCGGCCCGAACAAACGCTCGACCGCGCTCGCCCATCTCCGCTCGCAGGCGGGGGCGGTTTATCAAAAATCGCAACGCGCGAGCATAAGCCTCCTCGTCCTGACTGGGGACCGTCAGGCCGTGCTCCCATATCGAAAAGCCTTCTGAAGAATCCAGATGCGCGCCCATTATATCTACGACGCCCCCGACCTCTGTCGCTACAACCGCGCGACCACAGCTCATGGCCTCGATCAATGTAAGCGGCGTCCCCTCATTGAGCGACGTAAGCGCCACCATATCCAGGTCGGCATATAGCAGGGGAGCGTCTTCACGAAACCCGGTGAAGGCTATCTTATCACCTATGTCCAAACTTTGCGATAGCTGTTCCAA
Organism: Blastocatellia bacterium; assembly: GCA_022615215.1. Taxonomy (GTDB): domain Bacteria; phylum Acidobacteriota; class Blastocatellia; order UBA7656; family UBA7656; genus JAKEHD01. The sequence continues at coordinate 3,298 of JAKEHD010000351.1, read as the reverse complement.
CTCTTTCCGCAAGGGACCGTCGCCTATTATGACAAACCGCGCGCGCGACGACGATTCATTATCGATGGAGGCGAGCCGGGCCGCCGCCCGAATCAACATAGCGTAATTCTTCACCTCGCACAGTCGCCCGACCGTGCATATAAGCACCTCACTATCGTCGATGCCGAGCTCCGCGCGCAGCCGCCCTTCGCGCGCGGCGGTTTCATCGAGGTCTATGCCGAGCGGTATCACGCGAAACCTCTCGGGGCGGCCCACGCGAAACTCTTCGCAGATTTCGCGCTGCTGCTTCTGACTGATAGCGATTATCCGGTCGGTGAATCGGGCCAGCACCCGCTCTATGGTTATGAAGAGCCGAGTCTTTGCGCGGCCGTAATAGCTATGAAAGATGTGGCCGTGATACGTATGTACTATGCGACACCGGCGAGGCCTCAGCAAGAGCGCCGAGGGCGTCGCCCACTTGTATATGATTGCGGCGAGGCGTCCGATCGCGCCCGCTTTCGATTTATGCGTGTGTACTATGTCGGGCTTCAGCCTGAAGAGAAGGCCGAGAAGTTTTGCCAGGACCAGGATGTCTGCGGGGCTCAGTTCGCGGCTCATCTCTTTGATGATGATCGGACGGACGCCCTCGGCTTTCGCGAAATAGCCCATATCGCCTTCGCCCGGCGGAACGGTGCCCGTGACGAGCGTGGTTTCGAACTCATCACGGTCAAGCCCGCCGGTAAGCCATACCGTATGCTTTGCCGGTCCCCCTATGTTGAGACGGTCTATTATGCGAACGATGCGCGTGCGTGATCGGTGATGCGTGTCAGTCTTAAAGGACGAAGACGATAGAGTAATACCCTCTGATTTCGTCCACGACTTCTTTTCCTCAAGACTCTCGCTTGATGCGTGATGTGATGGGGGTGATACGTGATGCGTGTCAGTCTTAATGCTCTCGCTTGATGCGTGATACGTGTCAGCGGCTCGCTCAGATGTGGAGATGCTCTCCCGCCGGGTTTTTTCTATGATTGCCATATTCCGAATCGAATCGTTGAGCTTCTATGGGGTGCTGCCGCGTTTCGGGGGTAGACCTGCTTCGTTACGACTGCCCACATTATATATCACGCATCACGCATCACGCATCACTTTTCTATGAACTCCCTGTGCCACAACTCCAGCATCAACAGGTTCCAGAGCGAAGAACTGTGATCGGCGCGGCGCTCCAGGTGGTCAGCCACGAGGCGTCGAATCGTTACGGGCTGGAAATACCCGCGCTTGAGGGATCGTTCTGAGAGAAGCGCGTCTTCGAGCAGGGGCCTGAGCGCACCCCTGAACCACTCGCCCACCGGGACGCCGAAGCCCATCTTGCGACGACTCACATTTTCCGCAGGCAGCAAATCCGAAAAGGCTCGCTTCAACAGGTACTTCGATTGTCGGCCGCGCAGCTTGAACTCTACGGGCAGCCGCGCCGCAAACTCCATCACTTCATGGTCGAGGAATGGAGAGCGCGCCTCAAGGCTGTTGGACATGGAGGTTATATCGACCTTCACCAACAGGTCATAAGGCAGATAGGACCGAACGTCTACGGCCATCGCCGCCTCCACAGGGTCCAGGTCTTGCGTCTCGCTAAAAAGACTTTCCATCCACTCATCGGGATTGTGGCCGTCGAGCGACGCGCGGAATCGATCCGTATAGAGATTCTGTTTCGCTTCGCGTCCGAAATAACCGACCCATTGACCGTAGCGCGAAGCCACAGGCCGCGCGGCTGCGGTCAGGAACCGTTTCGCCTGGCGCAAGCGATTTTTCGGGTCGACCGAGTCCGGCAGGATACGACCTATCGCTTGCGCGGATAAACGGCTGCCGGGGACCGAGCGTAGACGCTCGGCAATGCGATTGCCCAGGTATCGCTCATAACCGGCGAAGCTCTCGTCCCCTCCGTCCCCGTTCAAGGCGACGGTGACATGTGCGCGGGTCATCTGCGACACGTAGAAAGTCGGGATGGCCGAAGAATCCGCATAAGGCTCGCCGTAGTGGCGCACGAGTTTAGGCAGTATCGCCAGCGCGTCGGGACGGACTACGAACTCGTGATGGTCTGTGCCGAAACGTTCGGCCACGCGACGAGCATGTTCCAATTCGTTATAAGCAGCCTCTTCGAAGCCTATGGAAAAAGTCTTGACCGGAGCATCCGAGAGCGCGGCCATCAATCCCACGATTATGCTTGAATCGATCCCGCCTGAGAGAAATGCTCCGAGCGGCACGTCGCTAATCAAGCGAAGCCGGACGGCCTCGGTCAGCTTTTCGCGTAATCGTTCGGCGGCTTCGTCTTCGGTGATGCGCAGCTTGGGCGTGTAGTCGAGAGACCAGTATCTCTCGACCCGTGTGACCGGCCCCATCGGGGTAAGCTCTATGGTGAGGTAATGAGCGGGAGGGAGTTTGAATATGCCTTCGAAGGCCGTGAGCGGCGCAGGGATGTATCCCCATGAAAGGTAAGCATCTATCGCAGACAGATTGACTCGGCGAGGGACATGCTCTGCGGCGAGCAATCCCTGCAACTCGGAAGCGAAGAGGAAGCGATCTCCGAGTCGTGTATAAAACAGAGGCTTTTTGCCCACGCGGTCGCGCGCGAGCATCAGGAGCCTTCGGCGCTGGTCCCATATTCCGAAGGCGAACATGCCGCGCAATCGCTTAACGGAGTCCGTCCCCCATCGCTCGTAAGCGCGGACTATCACCTCCGTGTCTGTGCGCGTGCGGAAGCCGTAACCGAGTTCTTCCAGTTCCCGGCGCAGGGATTGAAAGTTGTAGATTTCTCCATTGAAGGTTATCTGTATGCGACCGTCTTCGCTTGAGAGGGGTTGGCGTCCCGCCTCGGAAAGATCGATTATCGAAAGCCGACGATGGCCGAGGGCGCACACTCCGTCATCCCACACGCCCCAGTCATCAGGCCCGCGATGCCTCTGAGCCTCTATCATCGGCAGGATTCTCTGTTCGAGGCTTTCGGCTGTTTCCCTAATGGCTCCGGCTATTCCGCACATAAGCAGTTACTCGATGCCGCTTGGGAAACGAGCAGACAGGAAGCAGCAGGCGGCAGGCTTCTTCGAAGAAGTTTTCATGCTTTCTGATCGGCCAGGCGTTTTTTGAACGAAGCGGCATCGGGCGCATCCATCGCTTCCTCGCAGAGTTGCTGCAAGACAGCAAAATCGCGGATGCGAGAGATCTCTTCATCTACATCCAGGTTCGGAAATCGCTTCGATACGATCAAATGAAGGGCCTTTCGAAAACCCTCCGCCTCGCCTTGCTGAATCCCTTGCTCGCGGCCTTG